>NZ_JAFLNG010000011.1 GCF_017427025.1 Streptomyces sp. FH025 | reverse complement strand
CACCGTGGTCCACCCCGGCGGCCGTGAGGTCCACGCAGGCGCTCTTCCACGACGTGGCGGACCGGGCCACCCCCCTGGCCAAGGACCGCGGGCAGCACGAGGCCGTCGTGCTGCTGCGCACCGCCGGCCCCGTGCTGCGGCTGCTGGGCCGCGAGTACACCGCCGCGGGGCTGCGGCTGGAAATGCCCTACCTGGACGGCCGGGTGGTCGAGGCCGTGCTGTCGGTCCTCCCCCACGAGCGGTACACCCCGTGGCGCTACAAGCCGGTGCTGGCCGCCGCGATGCGCGGCCTCGTGCCCGACGTCATCCTGGACCGCTCCACCAAGGGCGACTACGAGGAACCCGTCGACCGCGCCCTGCAGGAGCACGTTCCCGACCTGCTGGAGCTGTTCGCGGACTCGCTGCTGGCGCGCCGCGGCCTGATCGACGTGGCCGAGCTGCGGACCACCCTGTACACGCCGCCGCACATCGAGGACGTCTGGACGGCCCAACTGGAGGCGACGGTCGGCGCCGAGCTGTGGCTGCGGGAGATCGCGGCCCGCCCCAACGGCGGCCCCAACGGCGGCGACCGCCGCCCCCACCGTCCTGAAGAGTCCTGAAGAGGAGGCGCCGTGACCAGTCCACCGTGCGCGCTGCCGCCCCGCATCCGGCTGCCCCTGCACCAGCGGGTGCTGCCGCTGATCGCCGTGGCCATCGCCTGGCCGCTGGCCAAACTGCCACCCGGACGCCTGCGCGCCGTCCTCGAACTGCTGCGCCGCGGCGCCCGCCCGGGCACCGCCGCGCAGGCCTCCGCCGCCCGTACCGCGGTCATCGCGGTCAGCCTGAACTGCGCCGTCCACAGCTGCGTGCAGCGCTCGGTCGCGGCGGCCGTCCTGTGCCGCTTCAAGGCCGTGTGGCCCACCTGGCGCGCCGGCGTGCGCACCCCGCCGTTCACCGCCCACGCCTGGATCGAGGCCGACGGCCGGGTCATCGACGAGCCCTACCCCGACGGCTACTACCGGCCGCTGCTCACCGTCGCCCCCGTACCGACCGGACCGGCCCGACGACCCGCCGAAGACCGCCCCCGAACCCCCGGGAGGACCACATGACGCTCCACCTGGCCGCCCACACGCTCGCCACCGACACCGACGACGGCGCGGTACTGCTGAGCCAGCGCACCGGGCACTACTGGCAGCTCAACCCGACCGGCGCCTACGCACTGCAACTCCTGCTGGCCGGCTGCCCCACCGATCAGGTGGCCCAGGAGTTCGCGGACCAGTTCGGCATCGCACCGGCCCGAGCTCGCGAGGACATCACGGCGATGACCGAACAACTCCTGGCGTCCGGACTGGTGGAGGCCGGCTGATCCCCGGCCCGCCCGCAGTACCCCGCACGGCGCCGGCCGGCGCGCCCGGAGCCCGTTCGTCCACAGTGACCCGGGCGACGGGCTTCGGAAGGAACGGCGCACGCGATGCTCCGACACCTGTGGACCCTGACCCGCGGGCAGCGGCTCGCCCTGGGCGCCGCCCTGCTCCTCACCCTGGCCGCGGCCGCCCTCGGTCTCGCACAACCCCTGGCCGCCAAGCGGGTGGTCGACTCCCTCACCGCACACCGGCCGCTCCTCGCGCCCGTCGTCCTCCTCGTCCTGCTGTTGCTGACCCAGGCGCTGATCGGCGCCTTCGCCTCCTTCCTGCTGGAACGCACGGGCGAGCGGGTCGTCCTCGGCCTGCGCACCGGCCTGATGGCACACCTGCTGCGCGTCCAGATGCAGGCCTACGACCGCCTGCGCGTGGGCGACCTCATGGCACGCGCCTCCACCGACGTGGCCGTCCTGCGCGAGGCGCTGACCCAACTCTCCGTCCAGATCGCCACCAATCTGTGCCTCGCCCTCGGCAGCGCCGTCGCCATGTTCGTGATCGACCCCGTCCTGATGCTGCTCATCCTGGGCGTGCTGCTCTTCGGCTGCCTCGCGATCAGCGGGCTGTCGGCACGGATCGGCCGCACGTCCAAGACCCTGCAGACGGCCGTCGGAGCGATCTCGGCCGGGCTGGAACGAGCCCTGGCGGCCCTGCGCACCGTCCGGGCCAGCCGCGCCGAACAACGGGAGACCGAGCACCTCACCGCACTGGCCCACCACGCCTACGACGCCGCCGTGCGCAGCGCCCGGCTCGTGGCCGCCGTCGCCCCCGCCGCGCAGATGGCCATGAACGCCGCCTTCATCCTGGTCCTGCTCGTCGGCACGGCCCGCGTCGGCCAGGGAGCCCTCTCGCTGGGCGCGCTCGTGGCGGTCCTGCTGTACGCCAACCAGCTCGCGGGGCCCGTCACCGAGCTGATCGGGGGCGTCGCCCTGCTGAACAGGGCCAGGGGCGCCTCCGAGCGCGTGCAGGCGCTCTACGCGCTCCCCACCGAGGACAGCACCACCGGCCCGAGCGGCCCCGCCACGCCGCGTGCCCCGGCGACCGCGACCGCGACCGCGACCGCGCCGCTGGAGATCCGCGACCTGCGCTTCGGGTACACCCCCGACACGCCGGTGCTCCAGGGCCTGTCGCTGACCGTTCCCCACCACGCGCTCGTCGCCCTCGTGGGCCCGTCCGGGGCCGGCAAGTCCACCGTCTTCGCCCTGATCAACCGCTTCTACGAGCCGTGGAGCGGCACCATCCGCATCGACGGTCGACACGCCGGGGACCTCAGCCTCACCCAATGGCGCTCGCGCATCAGCTGGGTCGAACAGGACTGCCCGATCCTGCACGGCACCCTGCGCGACAACCTCCGCTACGCCGCCCCGGAGGCCGCCGACGACAGCCTGTGGCGGGTCCTCGACCTCGTCAACCTCACCCAGAAGGTCCACCGCCTGCCGGCCGGGCTGGACACCGAGGTCGGCGAGCGGGGCGCACGCCTGTCCAGCGGCGAGCGCCAGAGGATCGCCATCGCCCGAGCGATCCTGGCCCGCCCCCGGCTGCTGCTGATGGACGAACCCACCGCCCACCTCGACCCCGCCAACGAGGCCGCCCTGACGGCCACCCTGCACAACCTGCGCCAGGAGTGCGCCCTGCTCGTCATCGCCCACCGGATGTCCACCATCGAGACGGCGGACGCCGTCGTCCTGCTCGCCGACGGCACGGCCCAGGCCACCGGGACGTACACCGAACTCCTGCGCACCCACGCGGGGTTCCAGCGCCTGGTCAACCACCGCGCCGGCACGGACGGCGCCCACCACACGTGGCGGCCGGGCGCCCGCTGACGCCTCCGGCCCGGTCCGCCGCGCTGACGGGGTAGGCGATCGATGCAGCCGGGCAACTGCTGGGTGAGTGGCTGGACGGCCTTCCGGAGAGGCAGTACCAGGACATCGCGAGCGCTCCGTTCGCCGTCCGGTTCGAGGGAGCCCTGTTCGGCCTGGTCTTGGAGGAGGACGAAGACGAGGAGCACGACGAGGAAGACGATGGCGTGTGGGCGGAGTTCCATCCCAATGGCCTGGGCATCCAGGCTCCCTGGGACGGCTGCTACGACACCTGAGCCCGCGCTCTCGCTGTCGCTGCTCGCGAACCGGCGCATGCTCGACCACGCCGAGGGCCCCTCCGCGCGGGTGGCCCAGCAGGCCTTCATGCTCCGGATGTGGGTGATCGACCGGTTGGGCCCCGACGACACGGACCCCGACTGGAGTCCCGAGGCGCTCGCGTCCGACACGCTCGACGCACTGGCCTTCACGCCCTCACAGGCCGCTGCTCTCGCCGAGGGCTGGCGCGACCTTCCGATCGGGCAGATCCGCGAGCTGCGGTTCCACAAGAACCTGACGGCCCATCTGGAAAGCCTGGTCGGCTACTTGGCGCCCGGCCCCGTCCGTGAGCGACTCGTCGCCTGGACCGCGACCCGGCCGCTCCTGCCCTGACCAGCCCCGGCGTTCAGGTCGCCTCAGCTCAGCAGCGGGGCGGGGTCTCCCCCGAGTTCGCGTACGAGATCGCCGTACCCGGAGAGGTTCGTGGCCCGAATGAGACTGCCCACTGCCACGCCCCGTGTCGCGTAATGTCAAGAGATTGTCGTGAAAAGACAACACCTCCGGCCGTGCGACCCGCGACAGTGGATCCATGACCACGAACCGCACCAGCGTCCTCATCATCGGCGCCGGACTGTCCGGCATCGGGGTTGCGTGCCGCCTGCGCCGGGAGTTTCCGGATCGGGACTTCGCGATCCTCGAACGCCGCGACACCATCGGCGGCACCTGGGACCTCTTCCGCTATCCCGGCGTCCGCTCGGACTCCGACATGTTCTCCTTCGGCTACGAGTTCCGCCCGTGGGACGAGCTCAAGGTGCTCGCCGACGGCGGATCGATCCGCGACTACATCTCCGCCACCGCCGAGGAGTACGGCGTCGACGAGTCGATCCACCACGGGCTCAAGGTCCTGACCGCCGACTGGTCGAGCGAGCGACAGCAGTGGACCGTGACCGCACTGCGCGAGGCGACCGGCGAGACGGAGACGTGGGCCTGCTCGTTCCTCGTCACCTGCACCGGCTACTACGACTACGACCAGGGCTACCTGCCCGAGTTCCCCGGCGCTCAGCGGTTCGAAGGCACCCGGATCCACCCGCAGCACTGGCCGGAGGACTTCGACCACACCGGGAAGAAGATCGTCGTGATCGGCAGCGGCGCCACCGCCGTCACCCTCGTCCCGGCGATGGCCGACAGGGCGGAGCACGTGACGATGCTGCAGCGCTCCCCGTCGTACGTCTTCTCGCTGCCGTCGATCGACAAGATCACCGCGTGGCAGAGGAGGTTCCTGCCGGGCCCCCTCGTCTACCGGATGACCCGCTGGCGCAACATCGAGCTGCAGCGCGCCATCTTCAAGATCTCCCGGCGCTTCCCGCAGCCGATGCGCAGGCTGTTGCTGGCCGGTGTGCGCAGCAGGGTCGGCAAGGACTTCGACATGACCCACTTCAGCCCGAAGTACGACCCGTGGGACGAGCGGCTCTGCGCCGTGCCCGATGGCGACCTCTTCACGGCGCTCCGTGAGGGAAGGGCCTCCGTCGTCACCGACACCATCGAGACCTTCACGGCCACGGGCATCAGGCTCGCTTCCGGTCGGGAGCTCGAGGCGGACGTCATCGTCACCGCCACCGGCCTGAACCTCCAGGCCCTCGGCGACGCGTCGATCAGCGTCGACGGCGAGGTGCGCGACCTGCACGACGTCTGCACGTACAAGAGCGTCATGCTCGAGAACATCCCCAACCTGACGTGGGTCTTCGGCTACACCAACGCCTCGTGGACCCTGAAGGTCGACCTCGCTGCCGCCTACCTGGTACGGCTGCTGAAGCACATGGACGAGACCGGCCGCACCGTTGCCGTGCCCGTCGACCGCGCGGCCAACGCGACCGACGACGGCGTCGTCGACGAGCTCTCGTCGGGCTACATCCAGCGCGCGAAGGGCGTCATGCCGCGCCAGGGACGCGACTTCCCGTGGCGGATGGTCATGGACTACCGGCACGACAGGAAGGTCCTGCTCTCCGACCCGATCGAGGACGGCATCCTCGAGTTCCGCGGCGCCCCGGGAGACTCCCGGGCGCCGGCGTGAGCCGGCGTGAGCCGGCGCCCTCGCCACATCTGTTCGCAGCACCTCGGGAGTTTCCGGATGACCAGCCAGATCGTCGTCTTCGGTGCCACGGGGTCCGCCGGCAACCTCGCCGTCGAATCCCTGCTCCGCCGCGGCATCCGCCCCGTACTCGCCGGCCGCCGCACCGAGGAGCTCGCCGTACTGGCAGCGGCCCACGGAGGACTCGACTACCGCACTGCCGACGTCACCGACCCCGCGACGGTGCGCGCCCTCGTCTCCCCCGGTGACGTCCTGGTGACCACGGTCGGCCCCTTCGAGCGCTACGGGTTGGGTCTGCCCCCGACCTGTGGGTTTCCGGCCGCTACACCATCGCAGGGCACAGAGCGGGTACAACGCTCAGGGCCCGCTCGATCGCGACCGCCGTCGTGTCCTCGTCGTCCGGCCACAGGGTGGACCGCCTGGATGTGACCGTTGGGCTTTGGGGCAGATCCACACGTCCGTCCACGCCGGGGGATGGCCAGGCCCTTGAGGCGGGACTGGGCATCGTGGCCGCGCAGTGCCGTGCCCGTCGCGTCGTGGTAGAGGAAGCCGCGCCCGTGCCGAACGCGGCGCCAGCCAGGTCGTCAGGCGGGTCATCTGTCCACGACAGGGAATTCAGGAGCTGCTCGGGGCCGGTCCGCCTGGGGTCAGGAAGTCCCGCATCCGCTCGGCGGCCGAGCGCTCGGGGGGCGGTAGGCGGTCCGCCGGGCGTTCGCTGGGCGGCTGGTGGCGGGGCCGACCGGTCGAGGCTTCCTTGGTCTCCCGGGCTCTGGCCGCGAGGTCGCGCAGTTCGGCCTCGCTCGCCACCGCCCGTACGGCCGGGAAGAGCCGCGCTTCCTCGTCGCCGGCGTGCCGCGTGACCTCCTCGGCGAGCCGGGCGACGAGCCGGTCGAAGCGGGGCGAGGTGACGTGGGTCGGGCGGAGTTCCTCCAGCAGCGCCTCCACCGCTCGGTGGTCGGCGAGTTCGCGTTCCACCACGGCCGGCCCGTCGGCCAGCCGGTCGCGGGCGAGCGGATAGAGGTGTTCCTCTTCGGCCTGGGTGTGGCGGACCAGTTGGTCGGTCACGAGGTCGGCCAGCTCCTTGCGCTGCGGGTCCCTGCTGGGGATGCCGCTGAGTTCGCTGAAGTGGACCAGCACGGATCGGTGGTCGGCGGTCAGCTGTTCCAGCAGGTCTTCGTCGTGGTGCACGGCGGATGCTCCGTTCTGTGTCCTTGCCGGGTACGGCGGCCGACCCGCCGCCGATGCGGTGAAGGCCCGTCTCCGTGGCGGGTTTCCGCCGCCCCTGCGTGTCCCCGGGAGCTCCGGAGCCAAACGGTCGTCCGTGACTCAGCGCGCGTCGGCCGTCCCCGCCCGGGTGCGCAGCGCGGCGTCGATGCCCAGCAGGAAGTGTTCGAGGTCGTCCGGGCTGCGTGATGTCACCAGCCGCCAGTCGTTGGCGTCGTCCGTGACCAGTGGTTCGTCGGCCCACGTGGCGCCGGCGTGGCCAGGTCGGTGCGCAGCGACGGGTAGGACGTGAGCCGCTTGCCGTAGGCCACGCCCGCTTCGGCCAGCAGCCAGGGACCGTGGCAGATGGCGGCGACCGGCCGTCCGGCGGTGGTGAAGGCGAGGACCGTGTCGACGGCCGCTTGGTGGAGCCTGAGGGTGTCCGCGTTGATGGTGCCGCCCGGGATGAGCAGCAGGTCGTAGCCGGCGGCGTCGACCTCGTCGAGGGTGAGCGTCGGGGCCACTGTCTCGCCGGGTTCCTTGTCCCTGACCAGGGTGCCTATCCCCTCCGGTTCCGGGGCGGCGACGTCGACGTGGAAGCCGTTCTCGCGCAGGTGCCGCACGGGAACGAGCAATTCGTCCTGTTCGACGCCGTAGTTCGTCACGATCACCAGGACCTTGCCGTGCTGGGTCATGTCTCCTCCTGGTCCGCGGGATTCCTCGGGTACGCGTACGAGTACCCCGGCTCGGCGGGTACCCATCGGGCCCCGGGCCATGCCGGAACGGCGGCTCCTGATCCGGCAGGGCCCGGGCCGTCGAGGCCGCCGGGGGGGTGTTGTCCCGGGTCCTCCGGGCGAGACCCCTGACAGGCCGCAGCCCTGGAGGGCCCGGCTCGTTTTCGGGTCCTCCGATGGTCAGGGCAGGGGCTGGGCGTGCAGGCAGGTATGCCGGCCGGGGCCCGCGGGGTGGCAAGCGGGCGGGCGGCTTCGCCCGTGATTTCGACGCGGAGGGTGCCGGCGGAGTCGGCGAACACCGGTCGGCCGTCTCGGGTGGTTTCGCCGCTGGCGTGGACGATGATGACTTCCGGCGGGGCGTGACCACCGGGGACGCCGGGAAGGGTGACTGCGTAGCGTGACGCGGTGTTCATGGTCGTCCCGGCTGTCGGTGGCCGTCGTGGAGGGCCGCGTGGACGCTGTCACGGATGGTGAATACGTCGTCGGTGCCGGTGATCTCCAGGAGGCGGCGGATTCCAGCACCCGTTTGACGCCCCGTACTGCGGGCAACCCGCAGGAGCATGGCATACCTCGCAGAACCCGTACCGACCGTCCCGCAACCCCGGCCGTCCGCCCCTCGCGATCGGTCGGGCCCCTGGCTGACCACCCGGCCCCGCCGCGCCGTCGTCGGCGCGCCGATGGGCGCCGTGCTGTTCGGCCGGGACGGGACGCTCCTGCAGGACGTGTCCTGTAACGGCGACCCCGCCATGGTCCACCCGACAGTGGGCATCCGCGCCGCCCTCGCGGCGCTGCGCGCGGCCGGCTTCGCGCTCGGGGTGGTGAGCAACCAGCCGGGCGTCGCCCGCGGCCTGCTCCGGCGCGCCCAGGTGGAAACCGTCCAGGCCCGGGCCGAAGCACTGTTGGGCCCGCTCGACGTCTGGGCCGTCTGTCCGCACGGTCCATACGACGGTTGCGGATGCCGGATGCCAACCCCCACGCTGGTGACGGCGGCCTCCCGGGCGCTCGGCGTCCCCTCGGCTCGGGTCACCGTGATCTGCTCCACCGATGCCGTAGCCGACGCCGCTCTCGCCGCCGGCGCTCACCCGATCCGCATCCGCGAACGGACCGCCGAGACCGGCTACCCGCCCTGCACTCTCACGACCCACCGGACCGCCGGGGATCCGGTGCAGGCCGCCGAGCTCCTCCTACGGCCATGAACACCCGCCGTGGCCGTCGCCCCGCTCCTGGCCCCGGGACGGGGAACGTACGACGTCTAGAACGCGGCACCCCGGGACGGGCGCCCCCGTCGAATGCCCGGGCCGGTTGACGGCACCGATCCGGGGGCAGACGCTCGGTGCGTCCCGGGGTTCCGGAATGGCCACCGGGGCGGCCGTCCTTGTCCTCCATGCCGCGCGTCTGCCCGCCGAGGTCCGCACAACCGTCACACCGGAACCGGCCCGGAGGACACGCGCCGCTCCCGGCCCGGGACCACGTGTGGACGGGGCTCGAAGGGGCACACGCGGGTCGCCGAGAGCCCGCTCACGCGTCGGAGGCAGATCGCCATGCTCGTCCCCGTCCTTATCCCGCAGCTCGCACTCATCCTCGGCCGCGCGGGCTTCACCGTTCACGCCCTGTGGTGGATCGCACTCCCCGTCCTGGTGGTGTGGCTCCTGGGCTTCGTGTTCACGGCGGGCGGTGGCGTCGGCGAGCGGCAGTGGTACCGGTGGTGACCCGGCCACATCCTCCGGCCCGTCCAACCAGCCCGGCCCAGCCCCGACTCCAGGACGGAGAACGCACGATGCCCAGGAACACCGGAACCCCCGAGAACCGTCCGCACACCGCCCGGGACGCCAAGGACGCCGCGCTCGACGCGTTCCGCGCTCCCGCCCCGGACGGACCGCTCACCACCGACCAGGGCGTGCGCGTCGACGACACCGACAACTCCCTCACCGTCGGCGACCGTGGCCCCACCCTGCTGGAGGATTTCCACCTGCGCGAGAAACTCACCCGCTTCGACCACGAGCGCATCCCGGAACGCGTGGTGCACGCCCGCGGCGCGGGCGCTTACGGCTTCTTCGAACCGTACGAGTCCCTCGCCGACTTCACCTGCGCCGACTTCCTCCAGGAGGCGCACCGCCACACCCCCGTGTTCGTCCGCTTCTCGACCGTCCAGGGCCCGCGCGGCTCCGCCGACACCGTCCGCGACGTCCGCGGCTTCGCCACCAAGTTCTACACCCGGCACGGCAACTACGACCTGGTCGGGAACAACATGCCGGTGTTCTTCATCCAGGATGCGGTCAAGTTCCCGGACTTCGTTCACGCGGTGAAACCGGAGCCACCGAACGAGATCCCCACCGGCGCCTCCGCGCACGACACCTTCTGGGACTTCTGCTCCCTCCAGCCCGAGTCCACCCACATGCTGATGTGGCTGATGTCGGACCGCGCCATCCCCCGCAGCTACCGCATGATGCAGGGCTTCGGCGTGCACACCTTCCGTCTGGTCGACGCCGAGGGGCGCGGCACCTTCGTCAAGTTCCACTGGCGGCCACTGCTCGGTGTCTGCTCGCAGGTCTGGGACGAGGCCCAGCTCACGGCGGGCCGCGACCCGGACTTCCACCGCCGCGACCTGTGGGAGGCAATCGCCGGCGGCGACTTCCCCGAGTACGAGCTCGGTGTCCAACTGATCCCGGAGCGGGACGAGTTCACGTTCCCCTTCGACCTGCTGGACCCGACCAAACTGGTACCGGAGGAGCTCGTGCCGGTCCGGCCGGTCGGGCGGATGGTGCTGGACCGCAACCCGCAGAACTTCTTCGCCGAGACCGAGCAGGTCGCCTTCCACACCGCCAACGTCGTCCCCGGGATCGACTTCACCAACGACCCTCTGCTCCAGGGCCGCAACTTCTCCTACCTGGACACCCAGCTGATCCGGCTCGGCGGCCCCAACTTCGCTCAGCTTCCCGTCAACCGGCCGCTGGCCGAGGTCCGCAACAACCAGCGCGACGGCTACGGCCAGCAGGGCGTCCACCCGGGCACCAGCTACGCGCCGAACTCCCTCGGCGGCGGCTGCCCGGCCGCCCTGGGCGGCGGACGGGTGCCCGAAGGCGTCTTCGAGCACTACCAGGAGCAGATCGACGGCACGGCGATCCGCCGCCGCAGCCCCAGCTTCGCCGATCACTACAGCCAGGCCGTACTGTTCTGGCGCAGCATGGCCGACTGGGAGCAGCGGCACATCGTCGAGGCCTTCGCCTTCGAGCTGGGAAAGGTGCGGGAGCGGGAAGTGCGGCGCCGGATGGTGGGCAACCTGGTGCACGTGTCCCTCGGGCTGGCCTCGGAGGTCGCCCGGCGCGTCGGCGTCCCCGAGCCGGAGCCAGGTACCGGGGACGAGTCGGGGTCGGCGGGCGGGAAGCCGCGGGTCTCCCCCGCACTGAGCCAGGAGAACCTGCGCGCCCCCGGCATCCGCACCCGCAAGGTCGCGGTGCTGACCGCCCCAGGAGTGGACGGGAGCCAGGTACGGGCCGCGCACGACCGCCTGGGCGCATGGGGGGCCGTGGTGGAGACGCTCGCCGCGCTCGACGGCCACGTCCTGGCAGCCGACGGCGAACACCTACCGGTGGAC
The DNA here is from genome assembly GCF_017427025.1 of Streptomyces sp. FH025. Taxonomy (GTDB): domain Bacteria; phylum Actinomycetota; class Actinomycetes; order Streptomycetales; family Streptomycetaceae; genus Kitasatospora. The sequence continues at coordinate 21,805 of NZ_JAFLNG010000011.1, read as the reverse complement.
CGCTCCCTGCCCACTACCGCCTCGGTCCTCTACGACGCGCTGGTGCTCCCGGGCGGCACCGAGGAGACGCTGCCCTCCGACCCGGACGCGGTGCGTTTCCTGACGGAGGCACTGCGGCACGGCAAGCCGATCGCGGTCCTGGGGACGGGCGCCGAACTCGCCCGGGCAGCCGGCTTCGGCGCCTCGTCCCCGCCGGCGGGCGTCACGGTCCACTCTCCCGGCGTCCCGGTCGACCCGTCGTTCTGGGAGGAGTTCGCCGGGCTGGTCGAGCACCACCGCTTCCCGGCCCGCTGAGACGCCCTACCACCAGCCGACCCCGGAGGCGGCGCAGCCCCACGACCCGAGGTTTCGCCGTCTCCGGTCCGGTAAGCCGCTTCCACGAAAGGCCAGCCGGCGCCGACCGACGAACCGAGGCTGTTATGACCGAGTTCAGCTACTTCCTGTCCTGCGAGGAGTTCACCCCCGCCCGACTGGTCGAGCAGGCCCGGCTGGCGGAGCGGGCCGGCTTCACCCGGCTGGCGATCTCCGACCACTTCCACCCGTGGAACGAGGCCCAGGAAGACTTCATGCCGATCGGCGGCCGGGTTCTGGCAGGCTCGGGCCTGCGGACCAGCGCGGCCGCCCACCGCGAGGCGGAGACGGCCTTCGGCCGACCGGTCACCAGCCTCACTCTGACCGACCCGCACCTCTACCACCAGGACATGGCACTGGCCATCTTGAGCGACGACCAGATCATGCACTACCCGGCCGCCTTCACCCCCGAAAGCAACCACACCCCGCACACGCTCTTCCCCCGGGCGGTCCTGGCCACCGACGAGGACGCCTCCGTGCTCGGCCTCAACGCGATCAGCGACGGCCGCCATGTCCTGCTGACCGACGCCGACCCTGATCTCGCGGCGGAGCCGCACGCGGACGGCCTCGTCCCCATCGGGGTGCGCCTGGCCGAGCTGCTGAAAGCCGGCGGCGGGCCGAAGTGCTGCCTACTGGAACTGCACCCCGCTCATCAGGAGCGGACGTGACCGCGCCGACCCGCACTGCCGCGGAACGGGCCGCCGACAGTGCGGCGCCGGCCCTGCCCGGCCCGCGCGGACCGATCAGCGCCACGCTCTTGGCCGCGCTGCGTGCCGCTGCGGACCCGGTCGCGACGCTCTCGCATACCGCTGTGGGGGACCCGTGGGGCGAGGACCTCCAACTGGCCCTCTACACCTGCTACGAGCTGCACTACCAGGGCTTCGCCGGGGTCGACCCCGACTGGGAGTGGCACCCCGGGCAGCTAGCCGTGCGGTCCGCGCTGGAGCACGCGTTCCTCACCGCCGTGCGGCAGGCGACCGGCGAACCGCTATCCCTGGCCCGGGCCCTGGCCGGCCTGCTGGCCGACGACACGGGCGGCACCGGACCCTCCCACCACCTGCTCGACCGCGGGGAGCGCTGGCAGGCGCGCGAGTACCTGGCGCACCGCTCGCTCTACCACCTCAAGGAGGCCGACCCGCAGATGTGGGTGGTGCCTCGCCTGCCGAACCCGGCCAAGGCGGCGCTGGTCACCGTGCAGTACGACGAGTACGGCGCTGGCCGCCCCGAACGGGCCCACGCCCAGTTGTTCGCCGAGATGATGGCCGACCTTGGTCTGGATCCCGGCTACGGGCGCTACCTCGACGCCGTCCCCGCGCCCGCGCTGGCGGTGGTCAACCTGATGTCGCTGTTCGGCCTGCACCGCTCGCTGCGCGGCGCGCTGGTAGGCCAGTTCGCGACGGTGGAGATCACCTCACCGCCCGGCGCCGCCCGGCTCGCCGCCGCACTGGAGCGCCTGGGGGCCTCCCCGGCGGGCACCCAGTTCTACCGCGAGCACGTGCTGGCCGACGCCGTCCACGAACAGCTCGTCCGCCGCACCGTGATCACGCCCCTGGTCGAGGACGACCCCTCGTTCGGCCCCGACATCGCCTTCGGCATCGCCGCCACCACCGCCGTGGAGGCACGATTCGGCGCCCACGTGCTCAGCCGCTGGCGCCACGGCCGGAGCTCTCTCCGCACACCCCTGACCGACGCGCCCAGGGCGAAGACCTGAGGGCCAAGGGTCAAGCACACGAACTGGGCGCCACACCATGCTTCTCCTCCAACCTCCTGGTGTGTACCCCGCACAGGGCGACACCTCGCTCCTCATCGGGGCGCTGCGCCGCGAACGGCCGGAGCCCGGAGCGCGGCTCCTGGACCTCGGCACCGGCAGTGGTGCGGTGGCCCTGGCTGGCGCCGAGCTCGGCGCGGCGGTGACCGCCGTGGATCTGTCGCGGCTCGCACTGGCCACTGCCTGGGTGAACGCTCGACTGCGACATCTGCACCTCACGCTTCGCCGTGGTGATCTGACGTCTCCGGTCGCCTGCCGCCGTTTCGAGTTCATCGTCTCCAACCCGCCCTATGTGCCCTCGGCCCGTAGCGATGCGCCACGGTGCGGTATCGCGCGGGCCTGGGAGGCCGGGCCGACCGGGCGGCTGCTGCTCGACCGGATCTGCCGGCAGGCGCCGCAGCTGCTGACCGCCGGTGGTGTCCTGCTGATCGTGCAGTCCTCCTTGGCGGACCCGGCGGCCACTGTCGCAGCGCTGCACCGGTTCGGGCTGCAGGCCGGCGTGGTGGCGGCCACGACGCAGCCGTTCGGGCCGGTCATGTCGCAGCGGGCGGCCTGGTTCGAGGAGCGCGGGCTGATCGCTCCCGGCGAGCGGTCGGAGATCTTGGTGGTGGTGCGCGGTGTCAGGCCGTGATGAGCGCCCGGTCACCCGGTTGCGGCTGACCGGCAGCGGCCCGGTGCTGGTCGACGGGCCGGTCGAGATCGTGCTCCCGGATGGCCGGAGCGTGCGGGCCGACCGCCCGGTGATCGCGCTGTGCACATGCCGCCGCAGTCGCCACTACCCGTTCTGCGACACCACTCACCGCACCAGGAACGAAACAGCAGACGACTGAGCGGGCAGCCTCGCAGAGCGCTGGGACCGCAGGTCGCCGGCGGAAAGACGCTGGCCGTACTGGCGATGGCAGAAGCCCGCCGCAGCGGCGAGACCGATGCCGGAAGCGGCGCCGGTAACCAGCACGACCTTGCCGTCCATCCCGTGGTGGGTCGGCCGGCCGGCCCGGCACGTGCCGCCGCACCCGCCAGCCAGGCGTGCCGTACCCGAGCGCCACGGTTCGGTCGAGCGCGGTGTCGACCGCCGACGCCAGTGACAGGGCCCGCGCTTGCCCACCGACCGGTGCCGCACACGCAAACGTACCCGAAAGAGGTACACCGCCGTCACCGCAGTCCTCCTCGGCATCCCCGTGCGCTGCTGGAGCGACGCGGCGCCGTGGATGCCGAGGTGGCCCGGCAGATGGCGGGCGGTGTATGGCGGCTGATGAGCAGCACCTACGCCCTGGCCACCACCGGGGTGGCCAGGGCGCAGCCGCAGGACAGCCGACCGGGGGCACCGTGTTCACCGCTCTTGCGGACGCTGACGACAGGCTCCTTTCCAACAATGTCCGGCGCCTCAGGACTGCGCGGCGATCGAGCCAGGGGCGCTGCGCCCGGGCGTGTACCCGCGTTCCGCGACCCGACGCACGCTGTAGCGCATTCGGCCAGCTCGAACTGCTGGTGCTCCCTCGGCCTCAACCGGGCTTGCCGCGCGGGCGGCGGTTTGCCCGGTCTGGGAGCGGGCAGCCGCACTGGCGTGTGTCGACGCTGGCGGCCTGGACCGGTTCAAGGACTACATCGAGCACGGCGGATCGACCAGCGGCGCCCGGCACGGCCGGATCAGCCCGAACTGATCCCGGCGACGCGGATTCCCGGGGATCGAGGAGCGATCATGGTGAAGGTTCTGCTCGTACTGCTCTGCCTGGTCCTGCCGTGGCTGGCGGTGCTCATCAAGGACGGCCCGAGCATGAAAGTGTTGTGGGCCTTCCTGCTCCAGCTCTGCGGCCACGTACCCGGTGTCATCTACGGCATCTACCAGGTCGTCCAGGACTGACCACGCCCGCTTCGGGCCTTCCGGGCACCGGGGCCGATCGACCGCCATCCGATCAGGTGGCAGACCGCTTCGGTGCCGGGGCCAGGCCCGGTGCGCGGGGACCCCTTCCGGCTGGGCGGGACACACCCGCCCGCGAAATACGTGGAGGCGACAATGGGGCACGGCGGAAACGCGATCGACGAACTGATGACCGACCACCGCGAGGTGGAGGAGCTGTTCGCCCGGATCCAGGCCATGACCGGCGGCGGCCAGCAGCTGCGCGACGCGGTCGACGAGGTCACCATCGAGCTGGTGCGCCACTCGGTGGCCGAGGAGCAGTACCTCTACCCGGCGGTGCGCGAGCACCTCCAGGGCGGCGACCGGCTCGCGGACAAGGAGATCGCTGACCACGGCCGGGGCGAGGAGATCCTCAAGAAGCTGGAGCAGGTGCGCACGGACGACCCGCGGATGAGCCCGCTGCTCCAGCAGCTCATGGACGAGGTCGCCGCCCACGTTCAGGACGAGGAGAACAACCTGTTCCCGATGCTGCGCCGGGCCTGTACCGCGGAGCAACTGAACGAGCTCGGGGACAAGATCCGCCGGGCGAAGTCCATAGCACCGACCCGCCCGCACCCCGCCGCTCCCGACTCCCCGATGGCCAGCAAGCTGCTCGCTCCGGGGGTCGGTCTGGTCGACCGGGCCCGCGACTTCGTCACCGGCCGCGGAAAGTCCTGACCCCACCGCACCCCTGGGGCAGGTCGTTTCGAGACTGGGGCCGGTCCGTACTGCTCGGCCCCGGCGGAGCCGACCGCCTTGACTGGCTCACCGGCAACGCCCCCCACCCCGATGACACCGCCTGGCGCAGCTAGGTGGACGAGACTGTCGCCAGCTGGGCCGCGTGCCTGCTCGCCGATCCTGTCCTGGCCGCGCGCGCCCAGCGGGCGCTCGCCGCGACCGAGCGCTACAGCGCCACCGGCGACCTGCGACGCCTGACCGACCCGGGCCACCCGCGACACCCAGTCCGCCGCCCTGCTGCGCCACCCCGATCTCCTCGAACCCGTCGCCGCCCCGCACCGCAGCCGGCTCCTGGAGCACTTGAGGGTGAACGGCGCCGACGCGGCGTGACCCGCGCGGCGGCCCGTGCTGTCCGCCAGCCGGGTGAGCGGGTCTTCCGGGCCTGCGGTGCGCCCCACTGCGCTATCCCTGGGCGGGCAGACTCGGCGGTGCGGCGGGTGCCGCCGAGCCACGCCAGTGGCACGCGTCCGCCAGCGAGGAGGACGACGTGGTGACGAGCGCCGATCAGGACGCCCAGCGGAACCCGGCCCAACAGTACCCGCGCCCTCCGCTGCCCGAACAGAGCCAGCCGCACCCCGGCAGCGGGGAGCACATGGAGCCCCGGCCGGACCACGGCGAGACCTCCTACAGCGGCTCGGGCCGCCTGACTGGCAAGTTCGCGCTGATCACCGGCGGCGACTCCGGAATCGGGCGGGCCGTCGCCCTCGCGTTCGCCCGCGAGGGCGCCGACATCGCGTTCTGCCACCTTCCCGAGGAACGCGCCGATGCCGACACCACCGCCGCCCTGATCGCCCAGGCCGGACGGCGCGCCCTGCCCGTCGCCGGCGACCTGCGGGACGAGAACTTCTGCAAGCACCTGCCCGAGCGGTGCGTCACCGAGCTCGGCGGCCTGGACATCCTCGTCAACAACGCCGCCTACCAGATGTCCCAGCCCGACGGGCTCACCGCAATCACCACAGGCCAGTTCGACCGGGTCATGCGCACCAACCTCTACGGCATGTTCTGGCTCACCAAGGCGGCGCTCCACCATCTGCGCCCCGGCGCGGCCGTGATCAACAGCGCTTCCGTGCAGGCGTACAAGCCGAGTCCCCACCTGCTGGACTACGCGATGACGAAGGCGGCGATCGTCGCGTTCACCCAGGGCCTGGCCCAGCAGCTCGCACCCGAGGGGATCCGGGTCAACGCGGTGGCGCCGGGGCCGGTGTGGACTCCGCTGATCCCCGCGACCATGGACCAGGAGAAAGTCGCGCACTTCGGCGAGCAGTCCCCGCTCGGCCGCCCCGCCCAGCCCGCCGAGATGGCCCCCGCCTACGTGTTCCTCGCCTCGCCCGAGGCGTCGTACATCACCGGCGAGATCCTCAACGCCACCGGCGGCACCCCGCTGCCCTAGCGCGCAGGTACTCCCGCAAAGTATCGCGGGGGCCACGAAGCGGCGCTTTTCGTGCCGCCGCCAAACGGCTTCCCTGGAGGGAGTCGTAAGGGGTAGGTCTTGCTGCCTCAACAGCCTTCTGGGCAGGCGGGGCTACATCCCGGTCGCGGCGGCCATCGACCAGGGCGGGGTTCCCCCGTCCTTGACCGCCCACCCGATCACGGAGCCGTCATCGCGGGGGCCAGTCCCTGCCGCACGTCTCGCCGTTCCGGCCCGTGGTGGCCTGGCGCGCTGCTGTCCGCCGCAGCACGACCTGTGGCAGAACGAGCCAGCTCGTGGTGAACCACAGCAGGACGATGGAGCTGATGATCCACGCAGCGGCCGGGCTGCCCGTAGCGGTGCGCAGCAGGAGCAGCAGGGCGGCGGCGATGGTCAGAGCCAGAGTGATGAGTCCGGTGGCGATGAGGTGGCCGGCGACGTGGACGAGTTCGAGTTTCATGTCGTGGCCGGCGAGGAGGCGGTGGAAGGCCACGGGTGCGACGAGCGCGCCGGTGGCGACGGCGCCGAGGATCATGGTGGCGGTGTAGAGGTTCTTGTCGAAGTCGGGCAGGGCGGCGAAGCGGGGGGTGAAGGCGACGCCGATGAGGAAGCCGAAGAGGATCTGTGCGCCGGTCTGGCACACCCGCACTTCCTGGAGCATGTCCGTCCACAAGCGGTCGGCCCGTTCCTGCGGGGTCTCGTCCCGGCCCGCTGCGCCGTCGTTCGTCGTCAACGGATTCCCCCTGGGCGACGGGCTGCCTGGGCGCGTGCGCAGCGCAGGAGTTCCTCGCCGTAGGGCAGCGCGATGGAGGCGCCGACCGCGGCGGCGAAGCCGGTCAGGTAGCCAGCGGGCAGTGGGCGGGCCTTGGCGTGCAGGCACCAGCTGCGGCGGGAGTCGCCGCCGCGCAGGAGGGAGCGGACCTGGATGAGGGACTCGCGCAGCCCGCTGGTGTCCTCGATCCTGGTGCGCCGGTGCATGGCCCATCCGCGACCGCCGGGGCGAACCACAGGGGCAGAACCCCCGTAGACGAGGAAGCGCCTGCTGGCGTCCTCCACACCATCGGGCCCAAAGGCCGGAAGGTCGGGCCGGGAGCGCCGGCCCCTCCACCGGAGTGGTTTGCTCGGGCTGGGCACGACGTCAGCACCTCTGCAGGGTCGGTGGCGTTCAGGGACGGTCGTCGTGGTGGCCGCACAGCCACGCCAGGGCCTGGTAGGCGCCGAGGGCGCCCGCGCCGTCCGCACCTGCCTCCAGGGCGTCGCGCACGCGGACCGCAGCGGCTTGGCACTCGGCCAGCAGCTGCGCCCGACACGGCCCGGCGGCACCGAGGGCGGTGGCGGTGACCGGTGCTGCGACCTGGGCGCCGACGGCCCACCGGTAGGCCTCCAGGACGCCATGGTCGAACCCGGTCCACGGTTGCGGTCGTCGGTTGGCGGTCGCGATCGCGTCGAAGACCTCGTCCAGTGGGCGCACTCCCACGGCCGGGACGGTCGTCTCGTCACTGGTCATGCCCGCAACCTACGTCCACCTGAGGCAGCCCGCCGCCGGGCGGGCCAGCCAGACGGCGGCTCTGCGGGCCACCGCCTTGTCGCACGTCGGCGATCGAGTGAACCGAGCCCGGCGAAAGCCGTGGCTCCAGGTCCGCCGACGCTTCTTCCGCAGCTGGCCGGTGGCGGAGCAGCACCGCCCGCCGGGTCGGGCCAGGATCACAACGCTGCTCGCAGAGCCGGCAGCAGAGTGGTCTCGGCCCAGTCGAGGAAGGGCGGCTGGCTGTCGCCTCCGACCTGGACGAGGGCGACCTCGCCGAACCCGGCGTCGGCGAACGGCCGGACCGCGTCGACGAAGTCCTCGACCCGGTCACCGCAGGGGATGGCTTCCGCGACGTCGCCGGGGCGCACGAAGCGGCTCGCGGCGGCGAAGCCCGCGGTTCCTGGCAGGTCGGCGTTGACCTTCCAGCCTCCGCCGAACCAGCGGAACTGCTCGTGGGCCCGTCGCACGGCGGCGTCCCGGTCGGTGTCCCAGCAAACCGGCAGCTGGCCCACCGCCGGTTTCCCAGCCCCGCCATGCTCGGCGAACATCGTGACCAGGGCCGGGTCGGGCTCCACGGCGATCACCAGGTCGGCCAGCCGGCCCGCCAGTTCGCAGGAGTCCGGCCCCGAGACGGCGATTCCGATCGGTGGTGGCCGGTCGGGAAGATCCCACAACCGGGCACCCTCGACATCGAAGAACCGGCCGTGACGAGTCACGTACCCGCCCTCGAACAGCACTCGGATGATCCGCACGGCCTCGTCGAGCATCGCTTGGCGCACCGCCACCGTGGGCCAGCCGCGCCCGACCACGTGCTCGTTGAGGTTCTCACCGCTGCCCAGACCGAGCCGGAACCGGCCCTCGGACAGTAACTGCACCGTGACGGCCTTCTGCGCGACCACCACGGGGTGGTAGCGGAAGGTCGGACAGGTGACGTAGGTCATCAGTGGGATGCGGGAGGTGGCCTGCGCGGCAGCGCCGAGCACCGCCCAGGCGTAGGGGGCGTGGCCCTGCTCGTCCAGCCAGGGGAAGGAGTGGTCCGAGATCACCGCGAAGTCGAAGCCGACCCGCTCCGCGCGCACCACGTCCGCGACCAGATCGCGCGGGCCACGCTGCTCGGTCATCATCGTGTATCCGATTCTCACCATGGCCCGCGTGTGCCCAGATCACAGCACCTGACGCACGCGGACACCTCAAGTCGAGCCGGGCACGCATTTCGCGCTGATGGCAACGTGCTTCGAATGCGGGGGAGTTGTGCAGATATCGGGCTTACTGGCTAGTAAGTGGACGCCGGGATAGGCGCTGCTGGCACGCACCGGCCTGTCCGGGTCGGTGCGTGTCGGGGAGGTGATCGGATTTACAGAAGTCCGCTGCCCCCTGCCCGTCACGTTTTCCGAAAGTCCGCTGCCCGACGTCCCGGTCGATGCCGAGCTCCGCTTCGACGCCACGCTTCCCTATGCGGCCTGCCCCGTGTTCCCGTCGGTCCTTTCGGCTACGCGAGTTCTCGGGGAGTTGCCAGTTGCCGCCGCGGTCCTCCTTCGACGCCGACGGCCGTTCCTATCGCCGCCGGTCATGCCGCACCGCCACCGGCCGGCTGGTGACTGGCCCGGCCAGCCGCAGTGAGGCCGGCGCCGCCGGATCGCGTGGGCCACGCGATGACCGCGCTGGCCCAGGCACTTCGCCGATGCCTGTGGTCGTGGGTGGAGTTCAACTCGCCTCGCTTCGGATGGAGTGGGAACTGACACCCCAACAGGATCAGGGCCCCCTGTGGCCGGCCCGGGGCGGGCGGACCGTCAGCCGTGCGACCAGTACGGGTCGTCCGCGGTCGGGGGCGCCACCATCAGCTGCTGCGAGTAGAAGTCCGGGCCGCGGCCCGGCCGGGCGGGGTTCTCTCCGTACACCTCGGTGCCCGCGTACTGGACGCCGTCCAGGGAGGCCTCCAGACTCACGCCCGGGGTGTCCATCTCCAGGGTGATGAGGACGCCGTCGGGTGAGGTGGCGGAGATATGGCGCTCGTCGGTGAGGAAGGTGCCGGTGTTGGCGCCGGCGGAGTTCTGGAACGGGCCCACGTTGTAGCCGTGCGCCCTCCAGTACTGGGCGAGTTGGTCGGCGAGGGCCTGGTATTTGGACCGGTCGATCCGGGCCTGGAGCGACCACGTGCGGTAGACGGTGGAGGTCGGTCGCGGCTCGCCGTCCCAGTGGGCCTCGGCGCGGACGACGTAGTACCAGCCGTCGGAGTGCGCAACCTGCGGAGTGATGGCGCCGACGGCGCCCTCGAGGGCGCTCTGGATGCTGTCCCGGGCCTGCCCGGCGTCCGTCCCGGGCTTGTCGTGCCGGGCGATCGGGCCGCGGCCGTGCTCGAAGCGCCACGCCTCGGTCGCGACCGTGCGGACCAGGTGAAGAAGGAGCATGCCCAGGAGGAGCAGGAGCACGCCCAGGACGCCCAGGACGCCCGGGACGACCAGCTTCCGGCGGCCCTTGGTGTGGTTGCCGGTCTCCATCAGCATCGTCCCCGTGTCAGTGCCGATCTTCCCGCCGGCCGTGATCACGAGGCTACGAGGGAGCAGCCCGGCAGGCCTGAGCACGGATACTCAGATCCGGCCTCATGCGAAGGCGGCCGGATCACCGAGTACATCGGCGAGCACCTGGGCTGATCGCGGACGCCGCGGGCCGGGGCGAGTTCGTGCCGCCCCGGCCCGCCGCACCTGCCGGTCAGGAACGGGCCGGTGCCGGTTGTGCGATCGGCCAGCGCGGGCCGTCCGGGCTGCCCTGCCACGCCCACTGGGAGTCAGGGGTGACGGTGACGCCGTAGTCGTACCGGTCCGGGCGGCCGAGTTCCTCCCACCGGGACCAGGCGCTCATCACCTCGTCACCGATGCGGCGCGGCCCGCCCTGGAAGAGCAGCACCGAGCCGTCACCACGCGCGGTGAACGCGGCCCACGACCGATCACCGTCGTGGATCCAGGCGTTGACGCCGTCGTCGTCCCGGCCGGTGAGCAGCGTCGTGTCCGGTACGGCCACGCGCAGTGCGAACCGCAGGTCCCAGTCGCTCTCCAGCGGGCTCAGGTCGCGCTTGAGCACCCGCTCCGTGTCCGGATCGGCCGTGCCGCGCACCGCGGTGTACGCGGCGTGGCCGGTGGGTGTCGGGGCGGGGCCGGTGCGGTCGGCCATGAACTGAGCGAGGCCCTGCACCCAGCCGGTCGCGCTCTTGCCGTCGTCGGCGACCGTGAGGGCGACGTGACCCAGCAGGCCCCAGGGGTAGACGATCCGACCGCCCGGCCGCACCGCGTCCACCCACGCCCACGGGAGGGCCTCCACCGCGTAGGTGGCGTGGATCCGGTCGACCGGGCTGCCGCCGGGCACCCCGCCACCGGTCGCGTTGCCGGTCACCACCTCGACCGTGAGGCCGGCGACCGCAAGACGCCGACGGGCGAGGGCGGCCAGGTCCTCGTCCACCTCGCTGGAGACCACCAGGCCGGGGCCGGCCCGCCACGCGGCCAGCGCTGCGGTCCAGCCCTGGCCGGTGCCGATGTCCCACACCCGGTGGCCGGGTTCCAGGCGCAGGCTGTCCAGCATGTCGGCCACCACGGACGGCGCGGACAGCGACGAGGAGGGAAGGCCGCCCTCCAGCTGGGTGACGGCCGCGTCGTGGATGCCGCCGGCGAACAGTTCGTCCGCCCAGCCCTGTTGATCCGCCGCCCGGTCGAGCGGCACGTAGGCCCGGCCGTCCCACCGCCACAACCGCTCCGGCGCGAACAGGTCCCGCGGCAGGGCCGCGACGGCCTCACGCACCCACGGCGAACCGGCCGGCCACGCTCCTTCCCGCTCCATCGCCGCGTCCAGGCGCGTCCGGCGCCCCGCCAGGTCCTCGCCGCCCGTCATCGCGGTCTACTTCCGTCGCGTGCCGGTGCCCGGCGGCGGAGGCGGGACCTGCCCGTCCTTGTTGCCGGGCGGCGGGGTTCCCGTCCCGGGGTCAGGGGCCGGCTTCTCGTGCTTGCCCATGCGGTGTTTCCCTTCGGTCGCAGACAGGGACGCAATCGACCGCCCATCATTGCCCGCCCCGGCACCGGACGGCAGAGGGCGTGTGGGGCGTGCGGGAGGCGCGCAGCAGGTGCTGGAGCTTCAGCGTGACCCCCGGCTGAGGCTGGATCGGGCGAGGAAGACCGGGTGACGGAGCGTGCCCCACCAGCCGAGGTCCGCCCCTGCCGTCGGCGGGGCAGATGCATTTTTTCTGCTGCGTAGGAAGTCGGTTGGGCCGACTCCCTACGCAGCGCTGATTGACGCGGCTCGTGTCCGAACTCGGGGCCGGCCAGAGCTGCGGCGCCGGGGCGCCGCAGCCTGCCCCGCCCGTCACCGCCCAGCCCCCGCAACGACCGGTGCAAGAGGCCATCTGGACAGGGAAAACGCAACTTCGACATGGCCCGCAGAAGCGGCTACCTTCACCTGGTCTCCGGCGATCGCCCACGGTCGCACAGGAGTTGCTTCCGGCTGAGCCACCCGCGACGGGATGAGTCGGTCACGCCCCACGAACCCTCGCCCCCCGTGTGCAAGCCACCGAACCGGATCCACACCGGGCACCCCCGACCAAGGAGAGAGACGCATGCCCCGTCTTGCGCTGTATACCTTCGGCGTCCTGAAGTCACCTCTCGCCGATCCCGCACCTCTCACGCGCGAACTCCACGACAGCGGCCAGGCCGTCTACCGAACGATCAGCCGGCACCCCGGATACCTCGGTCATGCCGAAGCGGCGGACGGCGCCCGGGGCGCGCACTTCGACTTGGAGTGGGGTGCCTGGGGAGAGTTCGCGGTACCGGCCTGGTACGACAAGGGCCGTACGGCGGACACCACCGCCCTGGCCGCGACCCTCTCACTCTGGACCGACCCGCACTCCGCCTTCGACGCCATCTACAGCGGTCCGCACCGTGAGGCGCTGAACAGGCGTTACGACTGGTTCGAGAGGACAGCACACCCGCTCTACGTGTTCTGGTGGGTCTCCGACGGCGTGATACCCACCTGGCAGGACGGGGTCTCCAGGCTGGAACACCTCCACGACCACGACCCCGCGCCGCACGCCTTCACCTTCCACCACTCGTTCGCCCCGGACGGAACTCCGACCAGGATCAAAGGCACCGGGCCGAAGAGCGACCAGGTCCGCTGACAGGGCCACGCCGAGCGGGACCGCACCCTGCACGCGGTGAACCTGTGCCGGGAGGCGCTGCCCGACGCCGACGCCCCCTACTGGTCGCACTGACACCACAGGCCCGCCCAGCCTGGAACTCGCGCTGCCGGTCGTTCATCGTCAGGACCACGACGTCCACCGTGGGCTTGGTGATCACGCTGCTCCTCGTCAGGGCGACGCCGGCGGCAGCCGGGCGGACCGGCCCGCCGCCGTGGCGGCCAAGCCCTCGAATCGATCAATTCCTCAACGGGCGTGGGCTGTTCGGGCTCCGGCAGGTCGCCGGTTCACGCCGGGCCACCCCATCGCCGCCGCTTCCGTGCCTACCCCTGATCGAACCGGCGTCGGGTCTCGTCGTCGGCCGGCAGGAACGTCTCCAGGTGGAGCCCTTCCAGGGCGGCGTCCGTGGCGGTGCTGAGGGTGGCGGCGGTGCTGAAGAACCGGAGCGGGGTGCCGTCCACATCGACTTCGAGGGTGATCACCGGTCCCGTGAAGGGGGCGGCGGCTTCGGACGTGTCGAGGTATCCGGCGATCTCTGCGGCGAGCTCGTAGTGGCGCTGGTCATGGGTGCGCTCGGCACGGTGGCTCACCTGCTGCAGCAGATGGCTGCCCCACTCCCGGAGATTGACGATCCGGCCGGCCAGCCCGTCCGGATGCAGACAGACCCGGATCACGTTGACCGGCGGCTCCAGCAGTTCCGGCGCGCAGCCGACCAACAGCTGCTCCACGGCGGCATTGGCGTCGACGATGTCCCAGTGATCGTCCAACAACAGTGCGGGGTAGGGCAGATGGGCGTCGAGGAGTCGGCGTAGACCATCCATCACCACCGCGATCGACGCGTCGTCCAACTGGTGGTCCTGATAGCGCGGTGCGTAGCCGGCGGCGAGCAGGAGCCGGTTGCGGTCGCGCAGCGGCACGTCCAGGTTGTCGGAGAGGCGCATGAGCATCTCCGCCGTCGGGTGCGCCCTGCCGGTTTCCACCCGGCTGAGGTGCCGGGTGGAGACCCGTGACCGGTTGGACAGTTCCTGCTGGCTGAACCGGCGCCGTTCACGCCAGGTCCGCAGCAGTGCCCCGACGGGTGGGGCTTCGACCGGAGGGGCTTCGACCGCAACGCTCATGTCCGCGAGTCTAGGGGGGCCGTGTCCGGGGTGCCATGACCTGTGAGGTCATGGACCGGACGACCGGCCCGGGCCAGGATTTCGGACATCAGCCGATCAAGAACGACCAAGGAGCAACCCGTGAGTGATCTGACCGACCTGGCCGGTCGTTACATCGCCATCTGGAACGAGGCGGACGACGGCAAGCGCGCTGCGGCGATCTCCGAACTGTTCACTGCGGACGCCACGTACACCGACCCGCTGGCCGAGGTGGCGGGGCACGAGGGCATCGGCGCCGTCATCGCCGGCGCCCGTGACATGTTCAAGGGCCTGGACTTCAAGGTGCTCGGCGAGGCCGACTCCCATCACGACATCACGCGCTTCCGGTGGGAGCTGGTGCCCTCCGGCGGCGGCGAGAACGTCGTCATCGGCTTCGACGTCCTGGTGACCGACGCGGCCGGGAAGGTCAAGAGCGTCTACGGCTTCCTCGACAAGGTGCCCGCGGGCGCCTGAGCGCACCAGGAGGACCGTGTACCGGGCGGATCGCGGCGGCGCGTCCGCCCGGTACACGGCCTGCGCACCTCACACCCCACCTCCTCAAGGAGCACCGCGATGAGTACGGAACCCGGGACGAAGGACGCGGCCGAGGAGGCGGACGCTCCCGCGGTCGCCACGACCGATACGGGATGGAACACCCTGGCCATCGTGATGGCGGGCACCTTCCTCACCATCCTCGACTACTTCGTCACCAACGTCGCCATCCCCTCGATCCGGACGGACCTGCACGCCTCCTCGGCCCAGTCGCAGCTGGTCGTCGTCGGCTACGGCGTGGCCTTCACCGCCGGGATGATCACCGGTGGCCGCCTGGGTGACCTCTACGGCAGGCGCCGGATGTTCGCGCTGGGCCTCGCCGGGTTCACGCTCGCCTCCGGGCTGTGCGCCCTGGCGCAGAACGCCGAGACGCTGGCCGCCTTCCGCGTGGTGCAGGGCGCGTCCGCCGCCGCCATGGTGCCGCAGGTCCTCGGCATCCTCGCCGTCGTCTACACCGGGGCCGCCCGGGCCCGTGCCTTCGTCGTCTACGGCCAGGTCATCGGCTTCGCCGGAGTCTTCGGCCAGGTGATCGGCGGTGCCCTGATCTCCGTGGACGTCGCGGGCCTGACCTGGCGGACCATCTTCCTGATCAACCTGCCGATCGGCATCGTGGCGCTGATCCTGACCCCGCGCCTGATCCCCGAGTCCCGCAACGCCGAGGGCGGCGGACTCGACCTGGTCGGCGCGGTCCTCGCGACGGCGACCATGGTGGCGATCGTGCTGCCCCTGGTGGAAGGGCAGGAACGCGACTGGCCGCTGTGGACCTGGCTGCTGCTCGCGGCCTCGGTGCCGCTGGCCGCCGCCTTCGTCGCGCACCAGCGCTCCCGGCAAGGCCGCAGCCCCCTGCTCGACCTGACGCTGTTCCGCAGCCGTACGTTCTCGGTCGGACTCGTCGGCATGCTGGCGTACTTCCTCGCCATGGGTTCGTTCTTCTTCGTGCTCGCGCTCTACCTGCAGGAGGGCAGGGGTCTGTCGCCGGCCGAGGCCGGGCTGGTCTTCCTCACGCTCGGCGCCGGGTACTTCGGCGCGTCGTTGCCGTCCGTGAAGCTGGCGACGCGTCTGGGCCACCGGCTGTACTCCGCGGGGCCGCTGACCGTGGCCGCCGGCTACGTCCTGACCGCGCTGAGCGTCGCGAAGATCGGCACCGACCGGTCCGTCCTGTGGATCGTCGTTCCGCTGCTCGTCGCCGGGATCGGGATGGGCATGACCACCGGTCCGCTGACCGGCGGTGTCCTCGCGGGTGCTGCCCCGGAGCACGCCGCGGCGGCCTCCGGCGTGGCCAACACCGTGCAGGAAGGCGCGGTCGCGATCGGCGTGGCCGTCGTCGGCACCGTCTTCTACCCGGCCCTCGGCGGCTCGCCCGCGCCGGGTGACTATCCACACGCCCTCGGCATGGGCCTGATTCCCCTGGTGGCCTTCTGCCTCGCCTCCAGCTTGATCATCCGGTTCATGCGGCCGCGCGCCGGGCGGTGAGGGCGCGACCGGTCAGCCGGGCCCGCAGGGCCCTGGAGGACCGCCCCCGGGCCCGCCATGGGCGGTGTGTGCGCGTGTGCGCACACACCGCCCATGGCGCTGACGGCCCCTACCCCGCCTGGAGGGCGAGTGTCGGTGAGAGGCGGGCGGCGCGGACCGCCGGGTACAGTCCGGCCACCGAGCCGATGAGCAGCGTGGCGGCGAAGCCGCCGCCGACCGCCCACGGGGGGATCACCCAGGGCATGCCGCCCGAGGCGGCGAACACGTAGGTGGCCGCCGAGCCCAGCACCACGCCGGTCAGGCCTCCGAGCCCGGAGAGCAGCAGCGACTCGGTCACGAACTGGATGCGGATCTGGCCGCGGGTGGCGCCCAGGGAGCGGCGCAGACCGATCTCGTGGCGTCGCTCCAGAACCGAGATGATCATGGTGTTGGCGACCCCGACGCCACCGACCAGCAGTGCCACGCCGCCCAGCCCGAGCAGGAGGCTGTCGAACGCGCCCTCGGTGGCGACCTTGGCCTGGAGGGCCGCGGACGGGTTGGAGACCTTGACGTTCTGCGGGTTCTGCGGGTCGGCGGTGCGCGCCAGCAGCTTGCGGACCTCTTCGACGGAGGCGTCGGTGGAGCGTTCGTAGATCTGGGTGGGGTGACCGTCGAAGCCCAGGAGTGTGGTCGCGGCCTCCCAGCCCACGAGCGCGGCCCGTTCGATCTCGGGTGCCAACGGCATCGGGTCCAGGATGCCGATGGTCGTGAAGTACTGGTTGCCGATGAGGACTTGCTGACCGGGTGCGGTGATGCCCAGGCGTTCGGCCGCGACGCTCCCGAGCACCACCGAGGGGTACCGTCCGTTCGCGTCGTTGAGCCACGTGCCGACACTGATCGTGCCGCGCAGGGCCTTCAGCAGATCCTCGCCGGCGGCCTTCACGGCGAGGCCACCGGTGTCACTCCTGGGGATCTTCTCGCTGCGCCTGACCGTGGGTTCCAGGTCGCCGGTGGCACCGACGTGTTCGACGCCGGGGACGCGGCCGATCATGCCGGGTGCCTCCTTGGGCAGCTTGGCCGTCTGCCCGCTGAACATGTCCTCGCCGGGGGCGACCTTCAGCAGGTTGGTTCCCAGCTTGTCGAGCTGCTGGAGCAGTTGGGCCTTGCTGGAGGCGGAGATGCCGACCACTGCGATCATGGTGGCGATGCCGATGGCGATGCCCAGTGCGGACAGCACGATGCGGGTCGGCCGGGAGCGCAGGCCCGCCGAGCCGACGTGCAGGACGTCACGGGGTCCGAGACGGGCAGGGGTCAGCCGATCGCTTGGCACGGTTCCTCGCTCTCCGTCGGCTCCGGCGGTGCGGTGTGGGTGTCCTCCACGACCTGGCCGTCGCGGACGCGTACCTGGCGCGGCAGGGCGTCGGCGATCTCGTTGTCGTGGGTGATCACCGCGATGGTGGCGCCGTCGGCGTTGAGGTCGTGCAGCAGCTGCATGACGGCTTCGCCGGAGGCGGAGTCCAGGGCTCCGGTGGGCTCGTCCGCCAGCAGCAGGTCCGGTTCGCCCACCACCGCCCTCGCGATGGCCACCCGCTGTCGCTGTCCGCCGGACAGTTCGTGCGGGCGGTGGTGCATCCGGTCCCCGAGCCCGACCCGCTCCAGTGCCGTGGCCGCACGCTTGCGGCGCTCGGCCCGCGTGAGGCCCGAGTAGAGCAGGCCTTCGGCGACGTTGTCCTGCGCGCTGACCCCTGCCACGAGGTGGAAGGACTGGAAGACGAAGCCGATGTGCCGGGCCCGCAGCGCGGACAGCCGGCGGTCGGAGAGGGCCGCGACGTCGTGGCCCGCGATGGTGACGGTGCCGGCGGTGGGGCGGTCCAGGGTGCCGACGATGTGCAGGAGGGTGGATTTGCCCGACCCGGACGGACCGACGATGGCGAGCAGTTCCCGGCGCTCGATGCGCAGGTCCACCCCGCGCAGCGCCGCGACCCCGCCCGGGTATTCCTTGGTGACCTGGTCCAGTTCGACGACGGTGTTGGCGACGGTGGTCATGTCTTGGGCACTCCGACCTTCATGCCGTCCTTGAGGTCGGATCCGCTGACCTCGACCCTTCCCTGTCCGAACAAGCCGAGCTTGACGGGAACCTCGCGGGCCCCGCCGTCTTCCACGACCTGGACGCCGAAGCCGCCTGCGGGCAGGGCGAGCAGCGCGTTGACCGGGACGGTCAGCACGTTCTCGTGCGTCTCGCCCTTGAGCTCGACGGTGACCGGGGCCTGGTCGATGCCCTTGACCTGCGACGGATCGTCGAAGGTCACCCGTGCGGTGATCTTGGCGGACTGCTGCCCGCCGCCCCGGTCCTTGTCGTCGTCCGAACCGGCGCTGTGGTCGACCGAGGAGACCTTCCCCTTGGCCCGGTCGCCACCCGGGAGGGTGATCTCCACAGGGGTGCCGGGCTCGGCGAGATCGGCGTCGGAGACGTCGATCTTGATCCGCACCTCGCGCTCGGCACCGGTGACGGTCAGCGCCGGGCGGTCGGGGCCGGTCCGGTCGCCGACGGCCGCCTCCTTCTTCTTGACCCGCACCGAGCTCGGCGCGAAGGCGATCTGGTCCGGGCCCGTCTCACCGGTCTGCTTCAGGCCGTGGGACTTCTGCCAGCGCTTGAGTGCCTCCGCCGTACCGGAGGTGAACTCGTCGTTCACCGTCAGGCCCGCCCCGTAGCCGAGGTCGCGGAGGTTCTGCTTCAGCTGCCGGACGTCCGGCCCCTTGTCCCCCGCCTTCAGCGTCCGGTACACGGGCCGCTCGCCGTACAACAGCCAGACCTTGCCGCCGTCGACCTCGTAGAGCGCCTCGTTCCGCTTGATCACCGCGCCGGTGTCCGGGAGCCAGGTGAGGGTGCCCTGCGTTCCGCCGTTGAGTTTGCGCTCCTCGGAGTAGCCGAGGGTGCCGTCCACCCGGGTGTGGTTGCTCAGGTCCTGGCGCTTGACCGTGTCGGTCTTGTGCGGCAGGCCGTCCGTGCGCTGCTGTCGGCCCTTGGCGTCGTCACCGCTGGCCGACACGGCCGCCACCCCGCTCACCAGCGCTCCCGTCACGACCAGCGAGGCGATCACGTACCGCCGCCCCGGGCGGCGTCCGCGGTCACTGCCCATGCTGATCACTGCACGCCTTCTGGGCCTTCTCCATCGTCTCCCTGCTCACATCGGCGCCGCCGCCCACCGTCGAGGTCAGCCTGCCGTCCCGCAGCTGCGGGTCCGGAACGTCGACACCGTGTTCACGCATGCACTGCGCCATCTTGACGGCCTGATCGAGGGCTTTCTCCTGCTCGTCCTGAGACATTTCCCTGCCGGCACCGGGAAGGTCCTTGCAGGCCTCCTGCGCTTTCTTGAATTTCTTCTCGTCGTCCACCTTGACGCCCGCGGCCTGACCCTCCTTCGGCTCCTCGACATCCACACCGTTGTCACGCAGGCACTGACGGTACTTGTAGCCGTCCTCCTCCTTCGCTCCCCCACCGGACGCGCCCGAGGCCTGTGCCGTGCCGCCCCTGCCGGAATCCGCACCACTCCCGGTGCAGCCGACAGCGAACAGCGCCATTCCCGCGATGAACGCGGCCGCCATGCCGTACCTGGCGTTCCACATGGAAATTCCTCCGTATCCAAGACCAATGGCCGACGACACGAAGGCTGGCACAGGCCCGTATTTCGTTTCTCTCAACAAGGACGTTTACACCGGCGAAATGCCGCCCTCAGGTATAAATGGATGTCATGCGTGTACTGATCGTGGAGGACGAGGAATTCCTGGCGGACATGATCGCCGAGGGACTACGGCGCGACGCCCTCGCCGTCGACGTCGCGTACGACGGCTGGGAGGCCCTGGACCGGCTTCGCCTGGGCGACTACGACGTGCTCGTCCTCGACCGCGACCTGCCCGGCCCGCACGGCGACGAGGTGTGCCGACACGTCGTCGAAGAGCGTCTGTTGACCCGGGTGCTGATGCTCACCGCCGCCGGTTCCGTCAGCGAGCGCGTCGAAGGTCTCGGCCTGGGCGCGGACGACTACCTCTCGAAGCCCTTCGCCTACGAGGAACTGCTCGCCCGCGTCCTGGCCCTGGGCCGCCGCGCCCGACCCGCTCTGCCGCCCGTGATCGAACGGGCTGGCATCACCGTGGACACGCCCCGCCGGCAGGCTTTCCGGGACGGCCGCTACCTCGCGCTCTCCCGTAAGGAATTCGGGGTGCTGGAGGTGCTGATGCGTGCCGAGGGCGCCGTCGTCAGCGGCGACGACCTGATCGAACAGGTCTGGGAGGAGAATACCGGCTACCGGACCAACGCCGTCCGGGTCACCCTCAGCAAGCTCCGTGCCAAGCTCGGCGATCCGACGGTCATCGACACCGTGCCCGGCCACGGCTACCGCATCGGCGGCCCCGCGTGAACCGGGCCTCGGCACCCCGCATACCGCGCATCCGGCTCCCCGGCGGGGAACGCGGCCGTCTCACCGCGCTCTACGGCGGGCTGCTGGTGCTGGCCGGGGCCATTCTCACCGGGCTGATCAACTTCCTCGTGGGCCGGGGCCTGTACATGACGATCGTCACGGCCGTGGCACCCGCGGAACTGGAGCCCGGCCATCTCCCCGACACTTCCGCCACTTTCACCGGATCCGCCCTGGCAACCCGCGTGCCCCGCGACCAGTCGGCCTCCGACTCCCTCATAACGTTCACCAAGGCCGCCGAACAGGCCGCCCAGAGCGAGCTGTTGACGGTCTCCCTGATCACTCTGGCCGTCTTCTCCGTCCTCTCCGTCGTGCTGGCCTGGTGGATGGCCGGGC
This sequence comes from Streptomyces sp. FH025, assembly GCF_017427025.1. Taxonomy (GTDB): domain Bacteria; phylum Actinomycetota; class Actinomycetes; order Streptomycetales; family Streptomycetaceae; genus Kitasatospora. The sequence goes on along the minus strand of NZ_JAFLNG010000011.1, from coordinate 991 downwards.
GGGTGCTCCGCCCGGTCGGGGTGATCACCCGTACCGCCCGGCGGCTGTCCGGGGAGAACCTCCACGAACGCATCGCCCTCGACGCCCCCGAGGGCGAGCTCAAGCAGCTCGCCGACACCTTCGACGACATGCTGGACCGCATAGAACACCTCGTCGGCGCCCAGAAGCGCTTCGCCGCCAATGCCGCGCACGAACTGCGCACGTCACTCGCGGTGCAACGGGCGGCGGCGGAGATCGGACTGGACACCCGCGACCCGGAGGCCGTCGCCCGCATCCGCCGCAAGCTCATCGAGGTGGCCGACAGCAGCGAACGCCTCATCGAAGGCCTGCTGCTGCTCTCCGTCTCCGACCGGGGGCTGGATCACCGCGAACCGGTCGCCCTGGACGAGCTCGCCCGTGCCGCGACCGCCGAGTACGCCGTGTCGCAGCAGGCCCGCGACCACGGCATCACCGTCCGGGTCCGGACCACACCCGTGACGGCGCATGGCGACCCTGTGCTGCTGACCCACCTCGTGCACAACCTCGTCGGCAACGCCGTCCGCTACAACCACGACGACGGCCACGTCGTGGTCACCGCGCACGGCCGGACCCTGGAGGTCACCAATAGCGGCCCCCACGTGCCGCCGGAGACCGTCCCCTACCTCTTCGAACCCTTCCGCCGTCTGGAAGAACGCCGGCACACCCGGGGCGAGGGAGCAGGCCTGGGCCTGTCCATCGTCGCCTCGATCGCCCGCGCCCACCACGCCCACATCCATGCCGAGGCGAACCCCGGCGGCGGGCTGACCGTCCGCGTCACCTTCCCCACCCCCGAAGCGCGGTCATGAACGCTACGGACGAGAGCGTGTCCGAAAGATCCTGTCGCCGTACATGTCGCGCTGCGACGTCCGGCGCTCAAGGGTGACGACGCCCCGGGCCGTCAGGCGGCGGCGCGGCGGATGACGAGCATGTCCTGGGTGTGGCCGATGGTGTAGGTGCCGTCGGGTTCGGTGAA
>NZ_JAFLNG010001099.1 GCF_017427025.1 Streptomyces sp. FH025 | reverse complement strand
GCGGCGCAGTGGGGGGATGAGCTGCTGGACGGTGCGGGGGTCGAGCCCGGTGGTGGGTTCGTCGAGGACGAGGACCGGGGTGTCGCGCAGGAAGGCGCGGGCGATGGCGATGCGCTGGCTCTGGCCGCCGGAGAGCTGGAAGCCGTCGGCGCCGATGACCGTGCGGTAGCCGTCGGGCAGCGCGGTGACGAAGTCGTGGGCGCCGGCGGTGCGGGCCGCGCGTTCGATGTCGGCGGGCGGGGCGTCGGGGCGGCCGTAGGCGATGTTGTCGGCGATGGTGGCGTGGAAGAGCGGGGCCTGCTGCGGCAACAGGGTGACGGCGCGGCGCAGGGAGCCGAGGGTGAGGCCGCGGGTGTCGTGGCCGTCGAGGCTGATCGTGCCGGCCTCGGGGTCGAGGAAGCGCACGAGGAGCTTGGCGAGGGTGGATTTGCCGCTGCCGCTGGGGCCGATGACGGCCAGGGTCTCGCCGGGCGGGAGGTCGAAGGTCAGGTCGGTGAGGACCGCCGGACCGGGGTCGCCGCTGCCGCCGGGGTAGGCGGCGCGGACGCCTTCGAAGGTGACGCGGCCGCGTACGGGGCCCGGGTCCCGGGCGCTGTCGCTCTCCTGGACGGGGCTGGTCATGTCGTGCAGTTCCAGGACCCGTTCGCCGGAGGCGCAGGCGGCGCCGGCCAGCGGGACGAGTGCGGCGAGCTGCTGGGCGGGTTCGAACAGCTGGGCCATGAAGGCCGCGAAGGCGAGCAGCCCGCCGAGGCTCAGTTTCCCGTGGATGACTTCGAGCGCGCCGACGCCCACCACGACCAGCGCGGCGACCAGTTGCAGCACGTTGAGGAAGGGCTGGTAGAGGTCGGCGACCCGGGCGGAGGAGAGTTCGGCGTCGAGCAGGGCCCGGCCCTCGCGGTGGACCCGTTCGACCTCCCGCCGCTCCTGCCCGTAACTCCGGGTGATCACCACATTGCGCAGCGATTCCTCCAGCAGCGCGGTGACGCCGCCGGCGCGCCGCTGGACCTGGCGTTCGCGGACGCGGATGCGCCGCCCGAACAGGCTGGTGGCGAGGAGGAAGAGGGGGGCGGAGAGCAGTACGGCCACGGTGAGCGGCCAGCTGAGGTAGAAGGCGGCGCCGGTGAACAGCAGCAGGCTGACGCCGGCGACGGCGCCTTCGACCATGCCGGTGGCCACCATCTGTTCGATCGCCGCGACGTCGGAGGTCATCCGGGCGACGATGTCGCCGCGCCAGCGGGTCTCCAGGGTGTCGGGCGGCAGGGTGTGCAGGTGGGCGAGGGTGTCGGTGCGTAACCGCAGCATGTAGCGTTCGGCGACCCTGGTGCTGCTGTAGGTGCCGGCGAAGGTGAGCAGGGCTGCCGCCACGTCGGCGCCGAGCATGGCGCCGGCGAGCGGCCAGAAGTCGGCGAACTGCCGGGGCACGAGGACGTCGTCGATGAGGTCCTTGAACAGCCAGACCGAGATGACCTCGCCGAAGGCGCCGAGGACCAGCAGGACGGCGTTCAGCGGGAGCCAACGCGCGTCCGGGCGTACCCAGGGCCAGAACCGGCGGAAGAGTTCGCGCAGCGGGATGGTCGGCGAGTCCGCCACCGGCCCCTGGGCATC
>NZ_JAFLNG010001098.1 GCF_017427025.1 Streptomyces sp. FH025 | reverse complement strand
CCCTGCTCGCCCACCTGCGCGCCGCCTACCCGGGGCCCACGGCCCAAGGCCGGCGCCCCACGGCCCCCGCTCAGCGCCCGGCGGCCGCTCGGAGCCCGGCTGCCGCCGCCGCGCCGTCGCCGATGTGCAGGAGCGCGGCCGCCCCGGCCAGGGTCGCCCGGTCGAGCGGGAAGTAGCCCCGCTCGGGGGCGGCACCGGTCCGGCTACGCGCCTCGCCGAACGTCGTCGGTACGGCCGTCACCTCCCAGACGACTCCCGGCCGTTGCAGCACCGCCTCGTACGTCCCCGAGGCCGGATCGGCCAGCCCGATCGCCGCGCTGCGCCCGAGGCTCCCGGCGACATAGGCGTACCGGTCGCCCAGCAGCGAGCCGACGATGCGGCCCGCGCCGTTCCAGCGGCAGTCCAGCTCCCCCAGCGCCCAGGTGCTCGGGCTCGCCTGGAGGTGCCGGTTGTGGCTGAACAGCAGGGTCGGCCCGCGCCGGGCCTCAACGGCGCGGATGTCGAGCAGGTTCTGCGCCATCAGGGCGTCCCGCAGCCCGAGCAGGCCGGACAGCCGGTCGCTCGGTGTGAGGCCCCGCACGGCCGCCTGGCCGTGGTAGCGCAGCAGCCCGAGCCCGGCGGAGAGGTACGTGGCGGCTTCGAGCCAGGCCGCGTGCGAGCTCTCCTCGATCAACTCGGCTGCTCGGTAGTGGAGTTGGACGAGCAGGTCGTCGGCGATCCGGCGCAACCGGTCGGCTTCGGGGGTGGCGCCGGGCGAGCTCGCCGCGTCGAGCACCGCCTCCTCGCGGTCCCATCGCGAGTCCTCGCCCGTGAGGGCGGCGATGTCGAGGTCGAGCCGGAGGTAGTCGCGGGCGTGCTCCAGGTGGCTTCGCGGGCTGGGGGCGGTGGTGTTCTCGGTCGGGGCGTCGAAGCCGTGCAGGGCCAGCCGCTCACCCGGCGCCCGGTCGCGGTTGAACTCGCGCATCCAGGCAACGAGTTGGCGGTTCCCCTGGTGTGCCCCGAAGCCGTGCGAGAAGCCCTCGCTCAGCACCGCGTCCAGCGTGCCGGCGCCGCCCTGGACGTAGCGGTTCACGGCGAGCGCGGCGACCCGGTCGGTCTCCAGGGCGATCGACCGGAAGCCGTGCCCGACGAGCCGGGCGAACAGTTCGTTGCGGACCAGCCCGAAGGCCGGCTCCTGGTGCGTCGGCTCGCCGAGCGCCAGGAGTTCGCAGGAGGGGGTGAGGAAGTCTCGGATGTCCTGACTCATGGACCTCAAGCGTATCCTTGAGGGAACGGTTGAGACTTCTTCTGGAAGTGCCGCTCAACCGAGCCAGGCCACCGGAAGAAGTCTCAAACGGGAGTCACGGAGTCACCATGCGCCCCGCCGATCTCGCGCGCGAGCACGGCATCTCGACCCAGGCCGTGCGCAACTACGAGCGCGACGGCTTCCTCCCGCCCGCCGAACGCACCCCCACCGGCTACCGGGTCTACACCGAGGCGCACGCCGCCGCCCTGCGCGCCTATCTCGCCCTCGTCTCCGCCCACGGGCACCCGGCCGCCGGGCGGATCATGACCGCCGTGCACGCCGACCGCCTGGACGAGGCGCTGACCGCCGTCGACCTCGGCCACGCCCAAC
>NZ_JAFLNG010001097.1 GCF_017427025.1 Streptomyces sp. FH025 | reverse complement strand
GGTCGACCGGTGCGAGGTACTCGTGGAGCGCGGTGCGGTGCCACCACGCGCCGGTTTCCCGCAGTTCGCGCCATCCGGTGAACCGGTAGAGATGGAGGGTCGCCCGGACGTGGGTCGGCGGGGCGTCGGGGAAGGGGTTGTGGCGCAGCAGTCGCAGGGTGGCCCGGTCACCGGCCAGCAGGCGGGCGACGAAGGGCAGGAACCAGGGGTGGGCGTAGCCGGGCGAGATGCCGGCGAACCACATCAGCCAGTCGAGCCGCAGGTGGTAGGGGGCGTACTGGCGCGGGAGGCGGCGCACGTCGCCGGGTTTGCCCTTGAAGCCGTACTCGCGCCAGACGGTGTGCGGGGTGAGGACGGCTTCGTCGGTGCCCTCGACGACGACCTCCTGGCGGATCCGGTTGATGCTGCCGAAGGCGCCGTAGGTGTTGACGAGGTGCAGCCGGTTGAAGGAGCGGTTCATGACCTGGCCGCGGGAGACCATGTTGCGCACCGGCCAGTAGCTGAGGACGAGGACGAGGGCGGTGAGCGCGATCACCAGCGCCTGGTACCAGACGGGGGCGCCGGGGTGGGTGCGGGTGTGGACGGGCAGGCCGAGGCCGGCCGGTTCGACGGCGGCGAGGGCCAGGACGATGGTCAGCCAGTTGAGCCAGGCGAAGTTGCCGGAGGCGACCAGCCACAGCTGGCTGGCGACGATGGCGCAGGCCGCGTAGCTCGCGATCGGCTGCGGGAACAACAGGCATACCGGTACGACGAGTTGGACGACATGATTGGCGGCGGCCTCGACCCGGTGCACCGGGTCGGGCAGGTGGTGGAAGAACCAGCTGAGCGGTCCGGGCATGGGCTGGGTCTCGTGGTGGTAGCGCAGACAGGTCAGGTCGCGCCAGCAGCGGTCGCCGCGCAGTTTGATCAGTCCGGCGCCGAACTCGACCCGGAGGACGAGCCAGCGCATCAGCCACAGCACCAGGGTCGGCGGGGCGGTGTCGGCGTTGCCCAGGAAGGCGGCGAGGAAGCCCGCTTCGAGCAGCAGCGACTCCCAGCCGAAGGAGTACCAGGTCTGCCCGACGTTGACGATGGAGAGGTAGAGGACCCAGAGCACCGCCCAGAGGAGGATCGACGCCCACAGCGGGACGGCGTCGCCGAGCCCGGCGGCGACGGCGGCGGCCAGGGCGGCTCCGCTCCACGCGACGGCGGCGAAGAAGCGGTCGCTGTAGTGGAGGTGGAAGATGCCGGGCGCCCGGCGGAACGGGACGCGAGCGGTGAAGCGGGGTACCGGCAGCATGCCGTCGGCGCCGATGAGGGCGCGGAACTGCACGGCGGCGGCGAGGAATCCGATCAGGTAGAGGCCGGCGAGCAGGCGTTGGACGAGCAGCCGGCTCAGCCAGTAGTCGGGGGCGGCGAACCAGTCCATGCGGCCCATGCCTACCACCGGAGGCCGTCGGCCGGGCCCGGCCGGGGCGCGGGCGGCGGACGGTTCACCCGCTCGGCCCGGGCGGGCGAACGGGCAGACGGACGAGCAGGCGGACGGGCAGACGGACGGGAAGGCGGACGGGAAGGCGGACGAACGGCCGGACGGGCAAGCGCACGGGCGGGCGGGAAGTCAGCGAAGCGGCGAAGTG
>NZ_JAFLNG010001096.1 GCF_017427025.1 Streptomyces sp. FH025 | reverse complement strand
GCACCAGCAGCCGCTGTTCCGGCAGATAGGCGGTCGGCATCGACTCCCCGCCGAGCACCAGTGCCGCCGTTCCGCCGCCGTTCCGCCGCCGCCCCGCCGACGTCCAGCAGCCCCAGGTGCCCGTCGACCTCGCGGGCCCGCTCACGGCGCGGGCCGGGGCCCCCGGTCCAGGCGTCCAGCGCCGTCCCGGGGGCCAGTGTCAGCGGCCCGATCAGGGGGTCGATCCACTCCGTCGGATCCATCCGGGCACCGTGCCGGGTGGGTCAGACGAGCCCGCCGGCCTCCCGGGCCGCCTGCTCGACGCGGTCGTGGTGGGCCTGCCGCCAGGCCGCGTCGCCGGGGACGGCGTTGGCGCGGCTGGCGCGATGGCCGACGGCGCCGTCGATGAGTTCGCGGACCAGGTCGGCGTGGCCGGTGTGCCGGTGGGTCTCGGCGATCATGTGGACGAGTATCCGGTGCAGGGTCTGCTTCGCGCGAATGCCGAACGGCATCTGGCCGATCGCGTCCAGCGGCAGCGCCTCGATGGTGGCGTCCGAGTGTGCCCACACCCGCCGGTAGCGCCCGACGATCTCCTCGGTGCTCTCGTCCGCCCGGGCCCACAGGTCGGCGTTCGGCTCGGCCTCGCCGAAGATCCACAGCGGGGTCGGCTCGGGGAAGGGGCGCCCGAAGGCGGCGCCGAAGTACAGCGCCTCGGCCCCGGTGACGTGCTTGACCAGCCCCAGCAGATTGGTCCCGGTGGGGGTGAGCGGGCGCCGGAGGTCGTACTCGGAGAGGCCGTCGAGCTTCCACAACAGGGCGTCGCGGGCGTCCTGGATGTAGATCTGGAGGTCGGTCTTGGGATCTGTTGCGTTCATGGGACCAGTCTGTTGATCGCGGAAGGCCTGTCCACCGATTTCAACGAATGAACCATGGTCAACTGCCGCGCACGGCCCGAAGATCCGTTAGGGGAGCCGGATCACCGCCGTGCCCCTGGCCAGGTCCACCCCGGTGCGGTTCGGCGGCGCGCCGTTCTCGTCGTCGTCCCGCTGCATGAGCGAGGACTGTCGTTCCTTGAGCTCGTGCTGCTTGCCCGCCGAGAAGGTGGCGTGCAGCTGCTCGAACCCGGTCGCGGAGATCTGTCCCTGGCGGGCCGGGGTCCGCCAGGGCAGGAGCCCGGCCCGTCCTGCGCGCAGCATCAGCTGGTCGACCAGCGCGAGCACGGTGAGCAGCACCACCAGCCCGGGCAGGGTGACGAAGACGATGAGTCCCATGCGCCCAGTATCCGCACGCACCCGCCCGCTGGGAACGGGCCTACAGGCGGGTACCGCGGCCCGGGGGAGTGGAGCTGTCGGACCGTCAGCCCTCGGGGGCTCGGCATTCGCTACGGAGCGTGACGAATGGGGTGGCGGTGACGGACTTGAATCTTTGCGAACGAATGTTCGATCCTGGGGTTGTGTCCGTTTTCGAATCTATTTTCGAATTCGCCGCCGAGCAGCCCGCCCGCCCCGCGCTGCGGCCGGTGGCGTCGATCGCCGCGCCCGAGGACGGGCGGACGGCGGTGCGCGGCCTGCTGCCGGTGGTGCCCGCGCTGCGGGAGGTGCTGCCGGACGGCGGGCTGCGGCGGGGGGCGGCGGTGT
>NZ_JAFLNG010001095.1 GCF_017427025.1 Streptomyces sp. FH025 | reverse complement strand
CAGCAGCACCCCGGCCCAGCCGGAACGGCCCAGCGTCTGACGGGTCAGCACCCGGGCGAGCGCCATGGCGAAGATCAGATTGGTCGCCAGCAGCGGCTCGACCAGGGACACCTCGCCCTGGTTCAGCGCGAGTGCCGAGAGGATCAGCCCGCTGACCATGAAGGTGGTGCCGAGCAGCCACTGGGGCATCCGCATCAGGTCCAGCAGCAGCCGCCAGTGCAACAGGTCGGCACGAGGAGCCCGCTGCGCCGCGTGCTGCTGGAGGACGAAGCCGAGTCCCAGACAGCAGGCCGCGCTGAGAGCGAGGAGGAAGACCGCCACGGAGGGACCACCAGGTTGTCGCTGCCCCGCGCCTCGCCGGCGGGTCCGGGGTGGGGCCGGCGGTCGCGGCGCGCTGCCGTCAGCGTACCGCCGGGGCGGCGGCCGGAGCCGGTCGGACGCGGGGACACGGTGGATCCGCCGTCGGTCAGCCGATCAGTCGATCGGCTGACCGACGGGACAGGGACGCACCCGGTCCGGGGCCGGGCATCCCGCGGCATCCCGCGTCCGCCCACGGCCGTCCGCTGCAACGGCCGCGCTTGCCGCGGCGGGTGGGGCAGGCGCACGCTGGTGTGAGTGGCCGCCACGGGTCCACCGTCCGTGCCGGCCCGGACCGGCGCGACGGGGGTCGGGGCCAGGAGGTGTGCCATGCACAACCAGTGGGACGTGGAGCTGAGCTTCGAGGAAGACGGCGTGCACACGGCGTGCGACGCCAGGCTGACGGGCGCCAGGGCACCGGGCCTGAGCGCGCACGGCGAGGCCGAGAAGAGCGCGGAGGACCGCCCGCTCGCCAGGATCGGCGAGGAGGTCGCGGCCTCCCGGGCCCTGGAGGAACTGTCCCGCAAGCTGCGGGCCCAGGCCACCGGGGAGATCGAGGACGAGGGGCACCGCCCGGGCTACCTGATCTACTGAACCCGCGTGAACCCGCTGACCTCGGCGGCCCGGTCCGGGGCGGCCACGCATGCGCGGGCGCCCCGGACCAGCGTACGGCGCTGCTCAGCTCTAGGGATCGGTCAGCTCCAGGGATCGGCCGGCTGGTCGTCGATGGCCGTCCAGAACCGGGTGTCGGTGGGAAGGGCGCCGGTGGCCCAGAACGACCAGCCCTCGCCGTCGTGGAACTCGGCCATCCGCCAGTCGCCGCCGAAGGTGTCCGCGCAGAGCCCGTCCGCCTCGTCCCGACTGGTCAGCTCGGAGCCTGCCGTCGGCGCCGTCGCCGCCACCTCGCCGCCCGCCCAGCTGTGGAAACCGGTGGTCGGGATCCCGGCCGGGGCCGGCCGGCCGTCGACCCGGATGCAGAGCACCGGCAGCTCGGTCCCGGGGTCGGTGTCGCCGAGGTACGGGTTGCTGAGACTGTCGGTCCCGACGTGCACCGAGCCGCCGCGCTGCTCCAGGACCGCCCAGGTGAGCCCCAGGTGCTCGCCTGGCGAGGCGGCGACGGCCGAGATCGACCCATCGGCGGCGGACGCGCCGCCGGGAGCGACGGACAGGGCGGCGAGCGCGAGCGCCGCAGCGGGCACGAGGCGTCTGACGAACACGGGCATGACTGCTCCAGGGGAAGCGGGACGCGAGCGGGTCGGTTGCGGGGCGGTA
>NZ_JAFLNG010001094.1 GCF_017427025.1 Streptomyces sp. FH025 | reverse complement strand
GGCCGTCGAGGTGCCTGCAATGCCGGTCGGCGGGCTGGTCCCCCGCGCCGCCGAGGACGCGAAGGACGCCGCCGACGTCGTCGTGCGCAACGCGAAGATCCACACCGGGGACGCCCGCCGCCCCCGGGCCGGTGCCCTCGCCATCCGCGACGGCCTGATCACGGCCGTCGGGGACGACGCGGACATCGCCCCGCTCGTCGGACCGTCCACCACCGTGGTGGACGCCCTCGGCCGACGCGTCGTGCCCGGCCTCAACGACGCGCACCTGCACGTGATCCGGGGCGGCCTCAACTACGTCCTGGAGCTGCGCTGGGACGGCGTCACCTCGCTGCGCCAGGCCCTGGCGATGCTGCGCGAGCAGGCCGCCCGCATCCCCAAGGGGCAGTGGGTACGGGTCGTCGGCGGCTGGTCGGCCGAGCAGTTCGCCGAGCGGCGGCTCCCAACGCCCGCAGAGCTGAACGAGGCGGCGCCCGACACCCCGGTGTTCGTCCTCCACCTCTACCAGTCGGCGATCCTCAACCGCGCCGCCCTCAGGGCCGTCGGCTACACCGCGGCCACCCCGGACCCGAAGGGCGGCCAGATCGTCCGGGGCCGCGGCGGCGAGCCCAACGGCATGCTCCTGGCCGCCCCCAGCGCGCTGATCCTCTACTCCACGCTCGCCAAGGCCCCGGCCCTGGAGGGCGAGGACCGCAAGACCTCCACCCGGCACTTCCTGCGCGAGCTGAACCGCTTCGGGCTGACCTCCGCCATCGACGCCGCCGGCGGGTTCCAGAACTTCCCCGAGAACTACGCGACCGTCACCGAACTCGCCCGCGAGGGCCTGCTCTCCCTGCGGATCGCCTACCATCTGTTCCCGCAGACCCCGGGTCAGGAGCTCGACGACCTCGCCCGCTGGATCGAGGCGGTGCGCCCCGGGGACGGCGACGAGTGGCTGCGGCTGAACGGCGCCGGCGAGAACCTCACCTGGGCCGCCGCCGACTTCGAGAACTTCGCCGAGCCGCGCCCCGAACTGGGCGCCTACGAAGGCGAGTTCGAGAAGGCCGTCCGGCTGCTGATGGAGCACGGCTGGGGCTTCCGGCTGCACGCGACCTACGACGAGACGATCCGGCGCGACCTCGCGGTGTTCGAGAAGCTCGCCGCCGAGGGCCTGTTCCCCGCCGGGAACCGGTGGCTCTTCGACCACGCCGAGACCGTCTCCCCGGACAGCCTGGACCGGATCGCGGCGCTCGGCGGCGCACTCTCGGTGCAGAACCGCCTCTCCTTCCAGGGCGAGGTGTTCACCCGCCGCTACGGCATCGGCGCCGCCGCCGACGCCCCGCCGATCCGCGCGATGCTGGACCGCGGGCTGACGGTGGCCGCCGGCACCGACGCCACCCGGGTGTCCTCCTACAACCCGTGGGTCGCCCTGCACTGGCTGGTCTCCGGCCGCACCGTCGGCGGGACCGCGCTGCGGCCGCCGCAGAACCGGGTGGACCGGGAGACCGCGCTCGCGATGTACACCACGGCGGGCGCCGCCCTCACCGGCGAACAGGACGTCAAGGGCGTGCTGCGGTCCGGCTGTTACGGCGACCTGGCGGTGCTGTCCGAGGACTACTTCACGGTGCCCGAGCCGGAGATCCCGTCCATCGAGTCCCTGCTGACCGT
>NZ_JAFLNG010001093.1 GCF_017427025.1 Streptomyces sp. FH025 | reverse complement strand
TCGCCGTGATCACCCTGTCCGCCGCAACCGCCGTCGGCGGGTGGCTGGTTGGCCACATGACCGCCCACCCGGCCGTGCCCGAAGCCGTGCAGGTCGAAGCCTTCAACGACGGATGGACCGAAGGCATGCACGACGCCTGCGAACAGGGCAGCGCGTACGCCTGCGACTGGCTCTCCCGCTAACCCGCTGACCCCCGCAAACCGCACCACCGCAAGGAACACGATCATGAGCACCACCCTGACCGCCGAACTGCTCGCCGCCACCGAACACCACTGCCACGCATGGGACTTCGTGAACCGGATGGAGGCGGAAGCGGACGGCCACGGATGGGCCAGCCTCGGCATGGTCATGGACGGCACGGGCGGCGTCCTGGAGGACGGGGAAGGCTGGCACCAACACGAGTGGCAGGCCATCCGCGCACAGTCCAACTGGCAGGCCGCCTGCCGGATCATGGGCGACGCTGCCGGGGAACCCGGGACGCTGTGGGACACGTGCGGCGAAGGGATCATCTACGACGCCGATTCGGTCCTGGCCGCCGACGCAGCGCGCCGCATCGCGGACAGCCTGGCCGGATACCCCTTGCTGGACGACGACGACCACACCGAGCGGGAACACGCCGCGATGGTCGAAGAGATCGAAGGCTCACCCCTCGCCCTGCCGGACGGGATCGACGGTGAAGACGTGCTGCGCGAGCTGTCGTGCCCGTCGCTCGGCGAGATCACCATGACCATGGTCGAGGACGCCCTGTCCGGCCTGGGGTACACCGCCTGCTCCGACTGTGACGAGTGGCTGACCCTCATGGACGCCCGGACCGGTGAGCCGCTGTGCCGCGACTGCGCGCTCAACGAGTCGTGCCCGCCCGTGCACTGGACCGCACCCACCCTGACCGGCGGGTCCGGCTGGACCACCGGCGAACCCCTGGTCGCAGTCCTGACGCCCTACCTCGACGGCTACGCCACGCAGCAGGGGGCCGCGTACCGCGAGGACGTGCGCGCCATCGTCCGGGGCAGCGCCGAAGGCTACCGCGCCGTGTACGGCCGGGCCGCGTAGGCACCAAACCCCACCCCCTCCAACTCCCGCACCACAGAACGGAAGCACCACTATGACCCGCGCCGAAGCCCTCCGACTGTCCGGCTACTGGCCCCGCCTGGCCAAGCTCGGCATGGACCACCCCGACCACGTGAACGCGATGTTCGACGCGTTCCGCGACATGCGCCACGACCCGGAGTTCGGCCGGGGCCTTGACCTCCTGCTGGACGAGCTGTTCGACGCCCCCGACACCGTCTGACACCAGGCCCCACCCGAACCCCCGCACCAACCCGAGAGAGACCCCACCGTGAGCCGCACCGCCGACTACCTGACCGAGCTTGCCGAAGACGCCGGAATCGTCGCAGAGCTCGAAGCCCTCACCGCCTACGCCGCGTACGTCGGCAACGCCGAGTACGCCGTGCAGACCTTCGAAGATGCCTACGCGGGCGAGTGGGAGAGCTTGGAGGACTTCGCCCATGACCAGCTGATGGAGATGGACGAGGAATACCGCGCGGCCGTCGAAGGGTGCCGGGGATGGCGTCCCCGGATCGACATGATCGCGTGGCAGTGCGACTACGCACACACCAGCGGCGGCTACGTCTTCCGGTCCATCTGAGCTGTGCG
>NZ_JAFLNG010001092.1 GCF_017427025.1 Streptomyces sp. FH025 | reverse complement strand
CGAGAAGGAAACGAGTGCGCGAAGGGAAGCAGGCGGCCAGGTGAAGGCAAGATGCGTCGTGGGTGGCTGGCCGAACACCGGTCCGGGACGTGGTCGACGGCGTTACGGACGACGTGACGACGACGCGACGATGCGAGGCAGCGAGAGGACGATACCCGCCAGAAGGCGGTGCGTCACTTCGCGGCACGCGAATGGCCGCGCGGGCCGTCGCGGCGCGCCCGGGACGGGCCCGTCGAACACCCGTGACCAGGGGCTTTTCCTTCGGGTGCGATCATGGTCCGGAGCGGTCGGCGGAGGCCGTCGGCCGGGCCTTCCGCGAGGCATTCCACGGAGCCTTCCACGGCGCCCTCCACCCGGCCCTCCGCCGGACCTTCCACCGGACCTTCCGCCGCGGCGGGAATTCCGGCGCCGCCCGGCACGCTGGAGAGGACGAGAAGCCGGTCGGATCGGACGAGCAGAGAACGGGGTTGGGTGCGCGGTGCGTGATTTCCAGGCGCTGTACGAGCTGGATCAGCGGGGTGTGGCGGCGGTGGCCGCGGCCGGCGCGGAGCTGCGCGACACCGGCGCCGGTCTGGTGCTGCTCCACCACTTCGAGGGCTTCATGGACGCCGGGGAGGCCGGCGGCCAGGTGGTGGCCCACCTGCTGGAGACCGGTTCGCCGCAGGTGGTGGCCCGCTTCGACCACGACCGCCTGGTCGACTACCGGGCCCGCCGCCCCGCGATGGTCTTCGACCGCGACCGCTGGACGTCCTACGACCCGCCGGAGATCCTGCTCCAGCTCGTCCGGGACGCCGCCGGAGTGCCGTTCCTGCTGCTCACCGGCCCGGAGCCGGACGTCGAGTGGGAGCGTTTCGCGCGCGCCGTCCGCGAGTTGGCCGAGCGCTTCGAGGTCCGGCTCTGCCTGGACTTCCACGGCATCCCGATGGGCGTGCCGCACACCCGCCCGGTCGGTCTGACGCCGCACGGCAACCGGCTCGACCTCGCGGCGGGCTACCCGCAGTGGTTCGAGCAGGCGCAGGTCCCGGGCAGCGCCCAGGCGTTGCTGGAGTACCGCCTGTCCGAGGCCGGGCACGACGTGCTGGGCTTCGCCGTGCACGTCCCGCACTACGTGGCCCGCTCGGCCTACCCGGCCGCCGCCGTGGCGATCCTGGAGGCGGTGCAGTCCGCCACCGGCCTGGTGCTGCCGGGCAAGCGGCTGCGCGAGCGGGTCGCCGAGGTGTACGCCGACATCGAGGAGCAGCTGGCCCGCGGGGACGGCGAGCTGCGCTCGGCGATCCGCGGCATGGAGGGCCAGTACGACGCCGTGGCGGGCGCGGAGGGCCGGGAGAGCCTGCTCGCCGAGCCGGTCGAGCTGCCCTCGGCGGACGAGCTGGGGCGGCGCTTCGAGCAGTTCCTGGCCGAGCACGAACGCGACGCCGAGTAGGGGCGGACGCCGGGGAGGCCCGGCGCCGAGGAAACCCCCCGCCGAGGAGACCCCGCGCCGAGGAGGCCCGTCGGCCGAGTGGGCCCGGCGCCCTGCGGATCCGGCGCGGCGGGAGTCATCCGGTCGTGCCCGTTCGTTGGCCCCTGGGCCCGTCGTCGAGGCGGGCCACGGTGCCCGGGGGCGGGCCGCCGTACGGAGCTGCCCGTGACTCGTACCCCGGGGGACACCATGCCGAG
>NZ_JAFLNG010001091.1 GCF_017427025.1 Streptomyces sp. FH025 | reverse complement strand
TGTCGACCGGGCCCTGGTCGGTGTCCGGGGTGAGGCTGAGCGACTCGGAGAACCAGCGCCCCGGCCCGGTGGAGTCGGCGACCGACAGCCGGATCCGGTAGTCGTGGCGCGCGCCCTTGCCGAGGCCGCCGACCACCGTCGGCAGCTTCCAGACGTTGTTCGTGCCCGGGACGGTGGTCCACTTGCCGTCCTGCAGCACGTCCAGCTTGAGGGTGGCCGGGATCGGGTGGGAGCCGTCACCGAGGCGGAGCGTCGGGTTGATCCCCGCGTTGATGGCCGCGCCGTTGTTGGCCAGGAAGAGGTCGGCCTCGTACGACTGCTTGTACGAGGCGGTGCCCGAGGTGTTGCCGAAGCTCTGGACGAGGGCGCCGGTGGGGGCGATGACCGGAAGGGTCACCGGGTCGCTGTCGGTGCTGTCGTTCTGGTCGTTCACCAACTCGAACCGCACGGCGGTGTCCTCCGCCGGGAGGGCGGACTTCACCTTGAAGGAGAGGGCCCAGCTGTAGGTCGTGTGGGCCGGCACCTTGAAGCTCGTGGCGGACATGTGCCGTTCGGGCACGACGAAGCCGGCGAAGCCGTTCTGGCCGTAGGTCTCCACGCCGGAGGTGGGCGGGGCGGAGATCGCCTTGGCGTCGAAGTTGATCCAGTACCACCCGGTGAAGCCGGAATTCACCGGCTTGACGTTCACCGCCGGGTGGAACGGCTGTTCCTGGTCGGAGTCGTTGGTGACGGTCAGCGTCATCTCCGCGCCGTTGCCGCTGCGGACGAGCGGGGCCTGCCCGGCGTTCGGCGTCAGGGTCGCCACCAGGGGCTTGGTGTCGCCCGGTGCGGGGGTGTCGGCGAAGGCGGTCGCCGGGGCGAGCGCGGTGGTGCCGGTGGCGACCACCAGCGCGGCGGCGGCCACCAGACGGGGGCGCCGGCTTGACGAGTGCGTGAACATGGGTGATTTCCCCCCCGGAAAAGAATCGAATGCAGCCGTTCGCCGGGGTGTTCCGCCTCTCCCTGCGGGCCCAGCAGCTGCGATATGAAGATCTTCTCAGGCGAATCGTTTGTTCACCACCATGTTTTCCGCCACCGTGCGACGCACATCAGGACGGCCTCCGGCAGTGACGGTCCGTCTCCGGCAGTGCCGGTCCGAGTGCCGCCGGAGGACGCGCCGGGGGCGCCCCGGGTCAGGCGGCTCCGGCGTCCTCGGGGTACCAGCGGAGTTCGACGGTGTTGCCGTCCGGGTCCTGGACGTAGAGCGAGGTCGCGGTGCCGCGGGCGCCGTAGCGGGGGGATGGGCCCTCCAGGACGGTGAAGGCGCCGGAGTCGATGACCTCCTGCCAGTCGAGCGGCTCCACGGTGAGGCAGATGTGGTCGACGTTGGACTCCTGCCGCGGCCGGTGGACCAGGTCGATGATCGTCTCGGGGGTGACCCGCACGGACGGGAACGGCGCCTCGCCCGCCCGCCACTCCTCGACCCGCACCGGTTCCAGCCCCAGCAGCCCCGAGTAGAACTCCAGCGCCCGCTCGATGTCACCGACGTTGAGGACCAGGTGGTCGAAGGCCTTGACCCGCATGCTGCTCGGCTCCATTTCCCGTTCCGCGTTCGGACGATCTCCACGATGCTCCGTCCGGCGCCGCGGATCAATGGGCCCGCCCCGGGTCAGCCGACGT
>NZ_JAFLNG010001090.1 GCF_017427025.1 Streptomyces sp. FH025 | reverse complement strand
GCCGGTCAGGACGGTGTCGCGGTCGGCACGGTCGCGCCGGAGGGCTGCCCGGTGGCCTGCCCGGAGGTCTGGCCGGAGCTCTGGCCGGATCGGGCTCGGCGGGCGGTTCCGACGTGGTGGAAGAGCAGGTTGAGCAGGACGGCCATCACGCAGCCGGCCGAGATCCCCGAGTGCAGCAGGGTCCGGACGGCCTCCGGGAAGGAGTCGTAGAAGGTCGGCACGGCGATCGGGACGATGCCGACGCCGAGCGAGACCGACACCAGGATGGTGTTGGAGCTGGACTCCATACCGGCCTCGGCGAGGGTGCGGATGCCGCTCGCCGCGACCGTGCCGAAGAGCACGATCCCGGCGCCGCCGAGGACGGGCTGCGGCACCAGGGAGACGACCGAACCGAGCACGGGGAAGAGCCCCAACAGGATCAGGATGCCTCCGCCGGCCGCGACCACGAAACGGCTGCGGATCCTCGTCAGCGCGACCAGCCCGATGTTCTGGGCGAAGGCACTGGCGGCGAAGCCGTTGAAGACGGGGCTGAGCGCGGTGGCCAGTCCGTCGGCGCGCAGGCCGGCGGCGAGCGTGGGTTCGTCGGCCTCGCGCTCGACGATCTTGCCGAGGGCGAGCATGTCGGCGGTGGACTCGGTCATCGAGACGACCATGACGATGCACATCGAGACGATCGCGGCCGCGTCGAACACGGGCGCGCCGAAGTGGAACGGGGAGGGGAGCGAGAAGATCTCGGCGTTCCGGACCGCGCCGAAGTCGGCGAGCCCCAGCGGGAAGGCGATCAGGGTGCCGAACGCCAAACCGACGAGCAGCGACAGCTGCTGCCAGAAACCGCGCAGCAGCCGGTTGCAGAGCACCACCGCGACGAGGGTGATCGCGGCGAGGCCGATGGCCCGCATGGAGCCGTACCCGGGGGCGCTCGGCGAGCCGCCGCGCGCCCAGTTGACCGCCACCGGGAGCAGGGACACCCCGATGAGGGTGATCACGGTGCCCTGGACGACCGGGGGGAAGAACCGGATGAGCCTGCAGAAGTACGGTGCCGCGAGGAAGCACAGGGCCCCGGCGACGATCACCGCTCCGAAGATCACCGGGAGGGCGTCCTTCGGACCGTGCTCCTTGGCGATGGCGATCATGGGCGCGACGCCCGCGAACGAGACGCCGTTCACGAACGGCAGCCGCGCGCCGATCTTCCAGATGCCGAGGGTCTGGAGCAGGGTGGCCAGTCCGGCGGTGAACAGGCTGGCCGATATGAGCAGGGCGAGGTCGGCGGCGGAGAGTCCGACGCCGGCGCCGACGATGAGCGGGGGTGCGACGACCCCCGCGTACATCGCGGCGACGTGCTGGAGCCCGGTGGAGAACAGCTTCACCGGGGGCAGTACCTCGTCCACGGGGTGGGTCCCTGACCCTGGCGGCGTGCTGGTGAGGAGAGTTGACGCTTCGTCGGCCTCGTTGATTCTCGCCGGGGTGGAACCGCCGTCTGTGCTGCTGGTGTTGCTGGGTGCCATGTCGAGCCCCTCTTGTGCCCGTGGCTCCCGGCGCGCCCGTGGCGCTGGAGACCGGCCGGTGGATTCCTGGCCGAGGGCGGGACGGCGGTGCAGGGGTCCCTCGGCGGGCCTCTCCAGTGCCCCGGGCCGGCCGCCGCGAGGCGGGCACGAACTCCGGTGGG
>NZ_JAFLNG010000109.1 GCF_017427025.1 Streptomyces sp. FH025 | reverse complement strand
CGTCATCGGCGCTCATTAGTTTTCTGGCCAGAAGCTATATCCGGGCATCTGGAAAACGGAGGAAACGAGCATGACGACGGTTGCGCCGGAGCGCCTCACCCGTATCCGCGAAATCATCGCCGAGAACATCGACGTGCACACCGAGTTCTCGGACACCGCGCTGTTCGTCGACGAGCTGGGCGCCGACTCGCTCAAGCTCATCGACGTGCTGAGCGCCCTGGAGATGGAGTACTCCATCGTCATCGACATGAACGAGCTGCCGAAGATGGTGAACGTGGAGTCCACCTACCAGGTGACCGCGGCGGCCGCCGGCTGGTGACCCGGGGGCGTCACCCGACCCCGGACGGCCCGCCTCACGCTTCCCACCGCACAAGGAGTCCAGTCCCATGTCCACCGCACAGTCACCAGCGGCCCCCCGGTCCGGTACGCCGGACGGGCGCCGCAGGGTCGTCCTCACCGGCCTCGGAGCGATCTCCAGCATCGGTACGGGCGTCGAGGAGTACACCGAGGGGCTGCGGGCCGGCCGCTCCGGGGCACGGCCGATCACCCGCTTCGACACCGAGGGCTTCGGCCAGAACATCGCCTGCGAGGTCCCGGACTTCGAGCCGGAGCGCTGGATCCACCGGGTCCCGCTCGACGACATGGGCCGGGCCGGGCAGTTCGCCGTCGCGGCGGCCCGGATGGCGGTGGACGACGCCGGGCTGACCGAGGCCGACCTCGGCGAGCGCCAGGCCGTGATCAGCGTGGGCACCACCGACGGCGAGTCCCACGACATCGGTGTGCTGGTCGAGCAGGAGCTCGCCGCCGGGGACCCGAACGCCCTGGACCCGGTGCTGTCCCGCCGGATCAACGCCGGCCGGCTGAGCACGGTGATCGCCCGCGAACTGCGCATGCCGAACGTGGAGCCGACCACCATCACCACCGCCTGCGCGGCCGGCAACTACTCGATCGGCTACGGCCTGGACGCGATCCGCTCCGGCGAGGTCGACATCGCGCTGTGCGGCGGCGCCGACGCGGTCTGCCGCAAGGCCTTCGCCCTCTTCAAGCGCTTCGGCGCGCTCACCCCGGACGTGGTCCGCCCGTTCGACAGGAACCGCCAGGGCATCCTGACCGGCGAGGGCGCGGGCATCCTCGTCCTGGAGAGCCTGGAGTCCGCCCTCGCCCGCGGCGCGCACATCTACGCCGAGGTGCTCGGCTACGGCCTCAGCTGCGACGCCGCCCACGCGACCGCCCCCAACCGGGACGGCATCGCCCGCGGCATCCGGCTGGCCCTGGACGACGCCGGGGTCGAGCGCGACGAGATCGACTTCATCTCCGCGCACGGCACCGGCACCAAGGCCAACGACAAGACCGAGTCGGCCGCGATCCTCGACGTGTACGGCGACTCCCCGCCGCGCACCGTCGCCGTGAAGTCGATGCTCGGCCACTCGATGGGTGCCGCCAGCGCGCTCGGCGCGATCGCCTGCAGCCTCGCCATCGAGAACCAGTTCATCCCCCCGACCATCAACCACGTGGAGACCGACCCGGACTGCCCTCTGGACGTCGTCCCCAACGAGGCGGTCGACGCCGAGGTCCGGATCGTGGAGAACAACTCCAGCGCCTTCGCCGGCAACAACGCCATCCTGATCCTGGGCACGTACGGAGAGCGAGTCTGAGATGACGAGTTCGTTGAAGAGCCCCGCAGCCACCCCGGCGGACCTGCCGCCGGAGACCCTCGTCATCACCGGCTGGTCGGCCGTCTCGCCGCACGGCCTGACCGACCGGGCCTTCGCCGCCGGAGTGCGCTCCGGCGCCAAGACCTCCGTCCGGCCGGACGAGTCCTACGGCCCGCTGCCCTCGCCCGAGGTCTGCCTGGTGCCCGGCTTCGACATCAAGGGCCTGCTCGGCCCGGTCGGCACCGCCAAGATGGACCGGCTGACCGCGCTCGCCCTGGTCGCCTCCGACGGCCTGCTCCAGGACGCCGAGGGCAACCGGGTGGTGGAGACCGACGGCCGCACCGGCGTGGTCCTCGGCATCTCGATGGGCAGCCTGGAGAACGTCACCAACTTCCTGAAGCAGTCGTACACCAACGCGCTGCCCTTCCACGTCGACGCCGGCCGCATCCCCTTCGGCAGCCTCAACCACGCCGCGGGCGCCACCGCGATCCGGCACGGCCTCACCGGCCCCAACACCACCGTCGCGGGCGGCCGGGTCAGCGGTCTGCTGGCCCTCAACTACGCGCGCCGGCTGATGGGCCAGGGCCGGGCGACCAAGTACCTGGTGGGCTCGGCCGAGGAGTTCTCGGCCGCGCACGCCTGGATCGAGCACACCGCCGTCCTGCCCGGCGACCCGTCGCCGCTGCTCGGCGAGGGCTGCGGCCTGTTCGTGGTCGAGCACGCCGGCACCGCCCAGCGGCCCGCGCTCGCCGCCGTCCTGGCGGTCGAGACCCGGGTGGACATCGACGACGACCCCGGCGCCGCCGTCACCGCCTGCGTCCACCGCGCCCTCGCCAAGGCCGGCGTCACCGCCGACGAGGTGTGGGCCGCCGTCCCGAGCGCCGCGCCCACCGCGGCCGGCCGGGCCGAGCACGAGGCGCTGACCGCCCTGCTGCCCGCCGAGGCGCTCACCAGGGTCCCGTCCATGGAGCTGCTGGGCGACACCAGCGCGGCCGCCGCCACCTTCCAGATCCAGGCGGTGCTCAGCGTCGCCGAGGGAGAGCCGGCCGCGGCCGGCCGGATCGCCCTGATCACCGCCGTGGACCGGGACGGCGCGGTGGGCTGCGCCGTGCTGCGCCTGCTCGACCCGAGCCTCGGCACGAACCTCGACCCGGACCTCGACCCGAAGCTCGACCCGAACGGAGCCACCGCATGATCGCCCTGGTCAGCGGCGGCTCCCGGGGCATCGGCCGGGCCATCGTGCTGCGGCTCGCCCAGGACGGCTACGACGTCGCCTTCTGCTACCGCTCCAACGCCGATGCCGCCGAGCAACTCGCCAAGGAGGCGGGTGAGTTCGGCACCAGGATCACCGCCACCCGGTGCGACGTGGCGAACGCCGCCGAGGTCCGCGACTGGTTCGCCCGCACCGAGCGCGAGCTCGGCCCGGTCGACGCCGCGGTCACCTCGGCCGGCATCACCCGGGACCGCCCGGTCATCCTGATGCCCGAGGACGACTGGGCCGAGGTGCTGCGCACCAACCTGGACGGCGTCTACCACGTCTGCCGCGCCGCCGCCTTCGCGATGAGCAAGCGCCGCAGCGGATCGATCGTCAACCTGTCCTCGGTGTCCGGGATCCACGGCAACCTCGGCCAGGCCAACTACGCCGCCTCCAAGGCCGGGATCATCGGCTTCACCAAGTCCCTGGCCAAGGAGTGCGGCCCGCGCGGGGTGCGCGCCAACGTGGTCGCCCCCGGCCTGATCGACACCGACATGGTCGGCGACATGTCCGAGGCCGCGGTGGAGCGGATGCTGAAGAACGTCGCGCTCGGACGCGCCGGCCAGCCGGAGGAGGTGGCCGACCTGGTCTCCTTCCTGCTGTCGGACCGGGCCTCGTACATCAGCGGCTCGGTCTTCGAGATCCACGGCGGCGGCACCTTCTGATGGCAGCGGCGCGAATGGGGGCGCGAATGCGGGGAGTCGGGAGACTCACGAGACCGGGAGCCGAGGGGCTCGGAGCACACTACGACGCGATCGTGGTCGGCAGCGGCCTCGGCGGGCTGATCAGCGCCGGCTACCTGGCCGCCGACGGCCGCAGCGTGCTGGTCCTCGAACAGCACGACATCGCGGGCGGCAACGCCCACGTCTTCCGGCGCCGCCGCAAGTACGAGTTCGACGTGGGCACCCACTACATCGGCGACTGCGCCGAGGGCGGGCTGTTCCCGTCGCTGCTGGCGGGCCTCGGCGTCCGCGACCGGGTGACCTTCCGGCCGATGGACAACGAGCACGGCTTCGACCGGGTCATCACCCCCACGGCCACCCTGGACATCCCGGCCGGCTGGACGTCCTACCGCGACCGGCTGTGCCAGGCCCTGCCCGAGGAGACCGAGCGGATCGATGCGTTCGTCGACCTCGCCCGGGCGGTGGCCGGCGCCACCCGGGACGGCCTGCACGGCACCTCCGTGGTCGAGCTGTTCCGGCGCTCCCCGCAGACCATGCGATGGACCCGCCGCACCCTCGGCCAGGCCCTGGACCACTGCGGGTTCTCGCCCAAGGCCCGCACCCTGATCGCCGCCCAGGCCGGTAACTACGGCACCATGCCGGACGGCATCACCTTCGCCGAGCACGCCGCCATGCTCGACCACTACCTGCGCGGCGCCTACTACCCCGAGGGCGGCGGGCAGGTCCTGGTGGCCGCCCTGGTCGAGGCCCTGGAGGCGCACGGCGGCGAGCTGCGCACCCGCTGCGAGGTGCGCCGCATCCTGACCGAGCAGGGCCGCGCCACCGGTGTCGAACTCACCGACGGCACCCGGGTGTCCGCCCCGCTGGTGATCTCCAACGCCGACTACCGCCGCACCGTGCTCGACCTGTGCGGCGGCGAGCGGACCTTCTCCGCCGAGCTGGTCGAGCGCACCCGCGCGGCCACCATGCGCGGCGCCGTGGTCGCCGTGTACGTCGCGCTGGACACCGAGCTGCCCGGCGTGCCGAACGCCAACATCTGGTGGCACGACAGCGACGACATGGAGGCCGCGCACGCCGCGATGACCGAGCGCTGGGAGCGCGACGGCGTCTTCGACTCGGTGCCGCAGCTCACGTTCTCCTTCGCCTCGATCAAGGACCCCGGCGCGGCCGCGGTCTGCCCGCCCGGCCACAGCAACTTCCAGCTGATGACCGGCTGCCCGCCCGGCTACGGCTTCTGGGGCGTGGACGGCGGCCCGGTGGGCGGCGAGCCCTACCGCCGCAACGACGCCTACCTCGCCCGCAAACGCCGGCTCACCGAGCTGATGCTGGCCACCGCCGAGAAGGTGATCGGCCCCTTCCGGGAGCGCATCACCCACCTGGAGACCGCCACCCCGCTGAGCCACGAGCGCTACATCCGCGGCACCGGCGGCACCCCGTACGGCATGGCGAACTGGGGCGGCGTGGGCCAGCGCCCGGACGTCCGCACCGACGTCGAGGGCCTGTACGTGGTCGGCCAGAGCGTCCGCTACGGCAGCGGCCTGGGCGCCGTCGCCACCAGCGGGATGGCCGCCGCCGGGCAGATCCTCGGCCGCCCGCTGCTGCCCGAGGTGCTCGGCGGCGCGGTGCTCGGCGACCCGGCCCTGCTGCCCGAGCGCGGCCCGGACTGGGACCCGATGGTGGTCTCCCGCGGCCGGACCCGCCGGACGGCCAAGGGCCTCGCCCGCATCGGCTGAGCACCCCGCCCGCCGCCACTCCACCGGTTTCCCTCCGGCTTCACCCGACCAGGAGCAGTGTTCCCATGACCCAGGTACCAACCTTCGCCGTGGTCTCCGGCGCCCAGGTGCACGAGGCCCTCCACGGGCACGAGGACGAGGTCGTCACGGCGATCGAGGCCGCGTACCGGCTGCACGGCGAGGGGCAGACGGTCAACCCCGACTCGTACTTCCTGCGCTTCCCCGACCGGCCGTCCGACCGCATCATCGCGCTGCCCGCCTCGGTCAAGGGCGACGTCGGCGTGCACGGCGTCAAGTGGATCTCCAGCTTCCCGGGGAACGTCGCGGCGGGGCTGCCGCGCGCCTCGGCCGTCCTGATCCTCAACGACGCCGAAACCGGCTACCCGATCGCCTGCCTGGAGAGCTCGATCATCAGCGCGGCCCGCACCGCCGCCTCCGCCGCCCTCGCCGCCGCCCGGCTGGCCGACGCCCGCGGCGAACGCCCGCGCCGGGTCGGCTTCTTCGGCGTCGGCCTGATCGCCCGCTACATCCACACCTACCTCGCCGCCAACGGCTTCGACTTCACCGAGGCCGGCGTCCACGACCTGTCCGCCGAGCACGCCCGGGGCTTCGCCGACTACCTGCGCCGGGCCGAGGGCGAGCAGCCCGCGATCACCGTCCACGAGAAGCCCGAGGACCTGATCCGCTCCAGCGACCTGGTGGTCTTCGCCACCGTGGCCGGCGAGCCGCACGTCACCGACCCCGCCTGGTTCGCGCACAACCCCCTGGTGCTGCACGTCTCGCTGCGCGACCTCTCCCCGGAGATCGTCCTCGACTCCTGGAACGTGGTCGACGACATCGAGCACTGCATGAAGGCCGACACCTCCCCGCACCTGGCCGAACAGCGCGTCGGCCACCGGGAGTTCGTGGCCGGCACGCTGTACGACGTTCTCACCGGCGCGATCACCCCGCCCGCCGACCGGCCGGTGGTCTTCTCCCCGTTCGGTCTCGGCGTGCTCGACCTGGCCGTCGCCAAGCACGTCTACGACCGCGTCGGCGCCGCCGGGCAGCTGCACACCGTGCCCGACTTCTTCCACGAGCTCAAGCGCTACGGCTGACCCACCCCGCCACGAGTCCCGGACGCCCGCCGCGCTCCCCGCCCGGCGGGCGTCCGGCGTTTCCCGGCCGCCACCACCTCGGCGGGAACACACGTCAGCGCCACGTCAGTTGGGCGTCAGTACGGAAGCAGGAGAATCACCGCATGAGATCCTTTGCCAACCTGGCCGAGTTCACCGGGGCGATCGGCGAGCACCTGGGCTACAGCGAGTGGCTCGACGTCACCCAGGAGAACGTGGATCGGTTCGCGGCCGCCACCGGCGACCTCCAGTGGATCCACGTGGACCCGGAGCGCGCGGCCACCGGCCCGTACGGCGGGACGATCGCCCACGGCTACATGACGCTCGGTCTGCTGCCCGCGATGATGCGCGCGATCTTCGAGATCAGGGACGTCACCATGGGCGTCAACTTCGGCCTGGACAAGGTGCGTTTCCCGCACCCGATCAGGGTCGGCGCCCGGGTCCGCGGCGGCGCGAAGGTCACCGGCGTCCGCGAGACGCCGATGGGCCACCTGGCCGCGGTGCGGATGACCGTGGAGGTCGAGGGCGATCCGCGCGCGGCCTGCGTGGCGGACACCCTGTCGCTGTTCATCGCGAAGCCGGAGCCGGCTGCGCCTTCGGAACCCGCCGTGGCGTCCGTGGCTTCCGCGGCTTCCGCGGCGTCCGAACCCGCCGTTTCCGTCGGTCAAGAGGGGAGTTAGTACTACCGATTTCGACGCCCCGCCGACGCCAGAATGGTCACACGGCCACCACGGCCGAGGGCAACGCGAAGGCACCAGGAAGGAGCGTGTCCATGGACCGCACGATGCAGCTCGGGGGCAACCCCGCACCGGCCGAGGTCAAGGGCTTCTCCGCCTCGGCCGGATTCACCGGGCTGCGGCGGGCGCTGACCCTCTGCTGGATGTCGATCGCCGGCTTCGGCCGAGCCCTCGGCGTCACCACCGCGATCTCGCTGATCGGCCCGGGCCTCGGCCTGGTGCCGCGGGCGATGGAGCGCGTCCGGGCCCTGGCGGCCCGTCAGCGAGGGCTCGCCGAGAGCTGGTCCGGAGTGCGGATCCCCGGCCCGCCCGGACCGCTGCCGACCGCGCCCGAGGGCGCCTCGGGGGCGATCGCCCGCTACCGCTGGATCATGAGCGACCCGCAGACCCGCCGCGAGTTCACCTGGATCCTCACCGACCCGATCGTCGGCGGCTTCCTCGCCTTCGTGCCGATCGCCTTCGTCCTCAGCGGCTTCTGGGGCATCTTCCTGGCCTTCTTCGGCGTCCCGCTGTCCACCGAGTGGGACGGCCTCTGGTACCAGTTCATCCCGATCGACGGCCAGGCCACCGCCGTGCTGTCCGGCGTGCTCGGAGTCCTCCAACTGCCGCTGGCGCTCTGGACGGCGCCCCGCGCCGTCCGCAAGCACGCGCTGTACACCCGCTCGATGCTCGCCCCGAGCGAGCAGGAGCTGATGGCCAGCCGGATCGAGCACCTGACCACCACCCGCAGCACCGCAGTGGACACCCAGATGGCCGAGATCCGCCGGATCGAGCGCGACCTGCACGACGGCGCCCAGGCCCGACTGGTCGCGATGGGCATGACCCTGGACGCCGCCGAGCACCTGCTGGAGACCAACCCGGACGCCGTCCGCGCCCTGCTGATCGAGGCCCGCGAGTCCTCCTCCAAGGCCCTGGAGGAGATCCGCAACCTGGTCCGCGGCATCCACCCGCCGGTCCTCGCCGACCGCGGACTCGCCGACGCGGTACGGGCGTTGGCCATGGTCTGCCCGGTCCCCACCGAGGTCGTCGTGGACCTGCCCGGCCGCCCGGAGATGCCCGTCGAGTCCGCCGCCTACTTCGCGATCTCCGAGATCCTCACCAACGTCGCCAAGCACTCGCACGCCGACCGCGCCTGGATCGACATTCGCTACGATCACGGCATGCTGCGCATCACCGTCACGGACAGCGGACGCGGCGGCGCCGACGTCACCCGTGGCAGCGGCCTGCGCGGCATCGAGCGACGGCTCTCCACCTTCGACGGCGTCCTGGCCGTCAGCAGTCCCGTCAACGGCCCGACCATGGTCACCATGGAGCTCCCTTGCGCATTGTCCTCGCCGAAGACCACTTCCTCCTGAGGGACGGCCTGATCCGCCTCCTCCAGGCCTACGGCCACGAGGTGGTGGCGGCCGTGGACAACGGGGCCGACCTCCTCAGGGCCCTCACCGAACAGCAGCCGGACGTCGCCGTCGTCGACGTCCGGCTGCCGCCGAACTTCACCGACGAGGGCCTGCGCGCCGTCATCACCGCCCGCCGCAGCATGCCCGACCTCCCCGTCCTGCTGCTCTCCCAGTACGTCGAGCCCCTCTACGCCCGCGAGCTCCTCGCCAGCGGCGGCCGCGGCGTCGGCTACATGCTCAAGGACCGCGTCACCAACGGCTCCCAGTTCCTGGACTCGATCCGCCGGGTCGCCGACGGCGGCACCGCCATGGACCCGGAGGTCATCTCCCAGCTGCTGGTCCGCAAGGAGCGCGACGAGAGCATCGGCGCCCTCTCCAGGCGCGAGCGCGAAGTCCTCGAATGGGTCGCCCAGGGCCGCTCCAACGCCGGCATCGCGCAGGACCTGTTCATCACCGAGAAGGCCGTCGCCAAGCACATCAGCAACATCTTCACCAAGCTCAACCTGCTGCCCACCGACGGCGACAACCGCCGCGTCCTGGCCGTCCTGGCCTACCTCGACCAGTAAGGCCTACGTCTCGGTCCGGTTCAGTCCGGGTCAGTCCGGCTGAGTTCCGTTCAGTCCGGTTCAGTCCGATTCAGTCCGGCAGGACGTCCACCCGGTCCCCGTCGCCGAGCCCGGCCGGCACCGCGTTCACCGGGTAGACGGCCACCCCGAACTCGCGCAGCAGCGCGGCGAAGTGCGACAGGACACTGCCCTTGAGCAGCACCGGGTGGCCGGCGGCCCGCAGCGCCCCGGCGATCGAGGTGGCGAGCTCCGGGTCGCGCAGGTCGAAGCCCTCAAAGTCGACCGCGACCACCCGCCGCCCGCCGCCGTCCAGCGCCCCGAGGTCCTCGGGGGCGCCGAGCACGGTCAGCCGGCCCGACGCCACCGGCGTACCACCGCCCGTCCCCGCGCCGCGCAGGTGGAAGTAGCGCAGCCCGGCCGTCTCCCGCAGCTCGGTGACCTGCCAGGCCACCACCCGCTCGGCGGCCGCCGAGGCGCCGTTCAGCACCAGCAGTTCGACCCGCACCGGCCCCAGGCGCTCCGCCAGCCGGGCCGTCATCGCGGCCACCTCCCGGACCTCCGCCTCGTCCAGCACCCGCCGATCGCGCAGCTCCTCGGGCAGCGGCCGCGGCGGGCGGCGCGGCACGGTCACCGCCAGCGCCTTGTGCGGCACGTCCGCCCGCTCGGTGCGCAGCTCCGGCAGCGCCACCGTGTAGCGGTCGTGGGCGCAGGTCTCCAGCCCCTCCAACTGGCCGAAGAGCGCGCCGATCTCGACCGGTCCGCCGTCCCCGGCGGCCGTCGCGATCACCGAGGCCCGCAGATCCGTCCAGTTCGCCACCAGCAGCGCCACCTCGGCCGAGTAGTCGGCCCTGCCGTGCTCCAGTACGTAGCGCCAGTAGTGCTCCAGGTGCGCGACGCACTCCTCCACCGAGGTCAGCAGCGCCGACTGCGGGAGCATGTCCCCCGAGCCGAGCGCCGACCAGTAGACCGAGCGCACCGACACCGGCCCCCTGGCCGCGTACCGCGCGAACACCGCCCGGCACTCCTGCGGCACCGCGCCCGAGTCCCGGTACGCGGCGAAGGCCGAGGGCAGCACCAGGTCCGCCTCGATGGTGTTCAGCTCCACCCGCCCGCGCAGCCTGAACGGCGCCAGCTTGTCGCTGCGCAGCGCCGTCCCGGCCGCCGGGGCGACGTACGGCGGCTCGGCGGCGACCACCGGGTACGGCAGCCGCCGGGCCTGGAGCAACTGGAGCTCCCCGGCGCCGTCCAGCAGCCACTCCAGGTCGAGCGGGCCGTCGAGCTCCCGCTCCAGCCGGGCCGCCCAGCCCGCCAGCGTCCGCAGCTGCGCACCGCTCACCGGGCCGTCCTCGACCTCGGGTACGGACCGGTCGCGCTTGCCGAGCACGCTGCGCAGCGGCGGGGCCAGGTTGTCGATCACGTTGCCCGGGGCCCCGGCCGCGTACTCGACCAGCACCGTCGCCGGGTCCCCGCCGGGCGGCAGGGTGTAGACCACCCCGCCGGCCCTCGCCGGAACGGCCCGCTGCACGATCACGGCCATCGCGTCCGCGTCCCCGGCCAGGCCCATGGTCCGGCGGTAGTCCACGGCCGCGGCGGACCCGGCCGAGCGCCAGACCCGGCGCACCGCGGCGAGCACCTCCTCGTCCTCGCCGAGCCCGACCTCGCTCAGGTAGACCCCGGGCGAGAGCGCCTCGGCGGTGTCCTCCGACAGGTAGGAGGAGCGCACCGCGAAGGAGTCGGCCCCGCGCTCGCGCAGCACGGCCAGGGCCTGCCGGATCTCCGCGTCCACGTCCGCCTCGGCGCCGGCCAGCGCCGCCCTGTGGGCCTCGACGGTGACGCAGAAGGCCGCGGGCACGGGCAGCCCGGCGGCGATCAGGGTGCCGAGGCCCTTGGCCTTGCCGCCGATCGCCGTCGCCGGCAGGGCGGCGAACTCCTCGCTCCATCGGACCGCGCCGTTCATGGCTTCCCCTTGGTTCACCGTCGGACCGTCACCACACGGTATGTACAAGCGAGTTCGGACACGTGAGTGTGGCACGCGCGACGGCTCCGGCGCTCGTCCGCCCCGGCTTCGGCGCCCTGGCTTCGGCGCCCCGGCGCTGCCTCCTCGGCGCTACCGCCTCAGCGCTGCCGCGCCCGGATCGCCTTGCCGCGGACCAGCGGGCAGGTGCCCCGGCACATCGTGCAGGCCTCGCCGTGGTGGTAGCCCTGCCGCTCGACCATCGCCTGCGCGTCCGCGGGGTGGACGGCGAGTTCGGCCATCGCCGTCCAGTCGTTGTCGTTGCGCGCCCGGGAGAGCTTGGCGTCCCGGGAGAGGTCCCCGGTGCGCCCCACCTCGGCGATGTGCAGGGCGATCTGGAAGTACTTGACGGCCGTCACGATGTCCTCGGCGTCGGGGATGCGGCAGTGCTCCCCGGCGGTCACGCAGGTCACCCAGGAGGTGCCGTGCAGCGCGGCGGTCGTCGCCCCGATCGCCCCGGCGACGTGGTCGTAGGTGATGGCGATGTCGGTCGGCGAGGGGCCGAGCGCCCCGAACGGCGCGCCGTGCAGCTTCTCGCGCCCCAACTCGCAGTAGGCCGGGATGAGATGGACCGGCACGTGGTTGACCAGCTCGACCGAGACCTTCACGCCCTTCTCCTGCGCGCGCCGCACCAGTTCGGCCTGCACCTCGATCTCCGCGAGGTGCGCCGCGTCCATGGCGTCCGCGATGCTCCCGGGCCGGAACGTCCCGGCGAGGCTGAGCGCCGCGCCGCTGGCCCGGCACAGCTCCAGGACCTCGTCGAAGCAGCCGAGGTACGGGTTCTCGCCGCCCGGGCCGTCCATCACCTCGACCATCATGGCGCCGCCCCGGCTGGTGACCGGGATGACCCGGTCCGAGGCGCCGAGCGCCCGGGCCGTCTCCGGGGTTCCGGAGGCGTGGACGGTGAAGAAGTCCACGCCTTCGTCCGCCTGTTCCTCCAGCACCGTGAGCACCGCGTCGCGCGCGGCCCACCCGTCGCGCCTGATCCGGCGGAAGACCTCGTAGGTGGGGACGGTCCCGTAGGAGACGTTCAGGCTCTCCAGCACCCGGCGGCGCAGTGTCGGGTCGCCGTCGGTGGTCACGTCGGTGAGTGTCTGCGCCCCCTGGGCGACGGCCCGTACGGCCTTGTCGTACTCGGTCTCCGGCGTGGTCTCCCCTGGTGTCACTCCGATGATCACCCCGAGCACCGGCGGGTGGGGTCTGCCGAGCAGGACCCCGTCGATGTCGTGGGCGTCGTTCCGCAGCAGGTAGGACCTGGCCTCGGCTCCGGCGTCCATGAGTTCCCCTCCCGATCGAAGCTGTCGATGCTGTCGCCGCTGTCGCTGCTCTCGTTGCTCTCGCTGCTCTCGAACCGATCGAAGGGATCGAAGCGATCGGACCGTCGTACGCACGTGCGGTGGATGGTCGGGCGTGGAACCGGCCGAGCGGTCAGGCGGCGCGCAGCAGCCGGAACCCGAGGGCCGGGTAGCGCAGTTCGGGATCGTCCCAGCCCCGGAAGGTGGCGCGGGCGAAGGACCGGGAGACCAGCCACGACCCGCCCCGGACGACCCGCGCGCTGGTCGAGCCGTGGTCGGTGTCGTTGACGCTGGAGTCCGACAGCAGGTTGAGGCACCACTCCCAGACGTTGCCGTGCAGGTCGTGCACGCCGGCGGCGGTGGCGCCGTCCGGGTAGAGGCCGACCGCGACCGTCCGGCCCAGGCCGCTCTCCAGCAGGTTGGCCCGCTCGTCCTCCCAGGCCGCGCCCCAGGCGTAGCCGCCGCCGTCGCCGGAGCCCGCGGCGGCGAGCTGCCACTCCCAGTCGGCCGGCAGCCGCACCTCCGTCCCGGTCCGGGCGCTGAACCAGCGGCAGAACGCGACGGCGTCGTACCAGGAGACGTTCTCGGCCGGGTGGTTGCCGAGCTTGCGGAACTGGCTCCCCGGGGCCTCCGGCCGCACCGCCAGGCCCTCGAACCAGCGCGGGTCGGCGAAGCCCCCGGGGTCGTCCAGGAAGGCCCGGTACTGCCGGTACGTCACCGGGTAGGCCGCCAGCCGGAAGCCGGGGACCTCGATCTCGCCGACGTCCCGCAGCCGGACGGAACCGCCCGGCACCTCGCACCACTGGATCTCCGGCAGTCCGTCGGCGTCCAGGCCGACGCCGGGGCGTGGGTCCCCGATCTCCCACAGGCGGTCGCCGAGGCTCGCCCGGCGCTGGTGCGTGGTCGCCGCGGCGGTGGTCTCGGCCAGGATCCTGGCCGCCTCCGGGACGATGAACTTCTCGATCTCCGGGTCGAGTTCGGGGTCGAGGTTGCGCAGCATAGCCTCGACCAGGACGAGCCGCTCGTGCGGCCAGAGGAAGGAGGCGGGGCGGTCTGCCTTCACCCAGTCGACGGCCGCCCGGCGCAGCTGCCGCAGCAGGGTGAGGTCGTCCTGGGTCTGCTGGATCCACTCGGCCAGGCGCGGCCAGGAGCCGAACAGCGTCTCGTGGGCGACCTCCACGGTGGGCTCGCGGTACTCGTCGTCGCTGACCACCAGCAGCCGGGCCCGCACCAGCAGGTCGACCAGCCGCGCGGTCGACGGATCCGCCGTGAGGCCGCTCAGCTTCGCCCGTCGGCGCACCGGCGCGTCCGACTCGCTCACGTCGGTGAGCTTGCGGAAGAGCGCGGGCAGCTGTTCCCGGTCGGCCTCGGCGAGTTCGTCGAAGATCTCCTCGGCCCGGGTGGCCACGGCCCCGCGGATGCCGCCGATCCGCTCGTACTCGCTCAGCAGCAACAGACCTTCGGGGCTGGCGTGTTGGCTCACCGTCTTGAGGGCGAAGGCCATCAGCGCCAGGCTCCCGGGCTCGGCTCCGGCGTCCTCCAGGATGCGCTCGGCGAGGTCCCCCTCGTACTGGAGCCCGGCGATCTCGGCCGGGCGGGTGATCATCCGGTAGAGCGCCCCGAGCCCGACCCCGCCGAGCGGGAAGGAGCCGCTGCGCAGCAGTTCGGCGAGCTGGGGGTGGTTCAGGCAGTGGGCGTAGAAGTCGGCGCGCAGGGTGACCACCACGAGCGCCCGCTCGGCCGCCACCAGCTCGGTGAGCAGGGCGACGAAACGGGCCCGGCGCTCCTCCTCCACCCCCGAACCGAAGAGTTCCTCGAACTGGTCGACGACGACCAGCAGCCGGGCCCAGGAGGGCGCGTCGGCCAGCACCTCGTCGATGTACCGTCCGACGGCCGCGGGATCCGCCTCCAGCTCCCGGGCGACCACCTCGGGCGTGCCCGCCCAGGGCGCCCGCCCGTGCTCGGACAGCTTGGCGGCCAGGGCGAGGAAGGGGTCGCCCTCGATCTCGGCCGGGGTGAAGCGCAGCGACCGCCAGCTCTCCGCCCCGGGGATCGCCCCGGCCCGCAGCGCCGGCATGACCCCCGCGTTGACCAGGGAGGACTTGCCGATGCCGGAGGCCCCGATGACGGCGAGGAAGCGGTGCCGCTGGTCCCCGAGCCGCTGGATGATCTCACTGGTCTCGTGCTCCCGGCCGAAGAACACCAGGGATTCCTCGTCGGTGAACGGCCGCAGCCCCGGGAACGGGGAGAGGGAGAAATCGCGGCGCGATCGGGAGCTCGCTTCCAACGTCAACTCCTCATCCATGATCTCTTTGACGATCAGCCGCAGGTGGTTCTCCACCAGCGGCCGGAATTCACTGAGGTCGGCGTACTGGTTGACGCCGACCGGAATCCCGTTCGCGGCATCCGTGATCTCGGCGACGAAGGCGTCCACCAGCTCCTGCTGGGATCTCTTCTGCTCGAATTCGGGATCCTTCAACGAGACGAAGAGATCGGCGGTGCGCTTGTAGAGCAGAACCTTGGGGCGCCCGGTCCGCCGCTCGGCCTGAACGGCGTCGAAGAATTCCCATTCCGTTCCCGAACGGTACACACGATCATCGTTCGAGAGGGCGGGAATGTGTGGAGGCGTACCCATACGGCTCCATAGAACGATGACCACGATATCGCATTCACTCGGCCGCGGAAGCCCCCGATTGACCGCCTCCTGCGGCGGCAGCGAGGCGAACAGCGGCACCCCCGCGCCCGGCCGGTCCCAGGAGATCTCCTCCATCTCCACCAAGCCGCGCAGGAAGGCGTCGTAGGGCAGATCGCTGATCACCTTGCGCAGCGCCGCCCGCTCCTCCCTGACGTCCGACGGCGAGGACAGGAACACTCGAATGTGTCGCACCGGGCCCCCTCCCGATCTGCGGTGACCGTCCGTAGCCTTGCCCGTCTCAACCGAGGCCGCGTGCGAAGGACTCGCACCAGTCGGCCGCCGGCAGCGCGAACGGCGTCATCGGCACCGCCCGTCCCTCCCCCACGTCCAGGTACCACGCCGACTCCCCGTCCCCGTCCGGGACTTCGAGCCCCGGGCCCAGCCCACGCCCCGGCCCCGCCCCGTCCAGGACGATCACGTGCCGGAAGTGGCCCAGCCCGTC
>NZ_JAFLNG010001089.1 GCF_017427025.1 Streptomyces sp. FH025 | reverse complement strand
CCAATCAGTGACGGAACGGTAGCGGCCCTCACCCTGCGGACCCGCGCCCGAGAGGGCCGGGTCCGCAGGCGGGCACCCCAGTAGGTGGTCGCGGGATGGTTGCGGTACAACAATCCCTATTTGACGACCGATCGGAGAAACACTGATATGACCAGGCCAGGACTATCCCGCCGCGCACTGATCGCCGGCGCCGGCGCCGCCGTCGTCGTCGGCTGGAACACCACCACCCGCGCCTGGGCCGACCAGCCCGGCCAGGCGGTGGAGCAACTACCCGCTCTCGACGGCACCATGACCCTCCAAGGCACCGGCCTGGAGCACTTCTCCTCCGACTTCGGGCACATCGTCACCCAGTCCCCCCGCGCCGTCCTGCGCCCCGCCTCCGTGCGCGACATCCAGCAGACCGTCGCCTTCGCGCGCCGCCACCGCATCCCGGTGGCCGTCAACGGACAGAGCGGGGACGCCGCCGTCGTCGGGCAGGCCGGGCTGGAGTCGCACTCCAGCTACGGCCAGGCCAACCCCCGCGGCGGCATCGCCATCGACGCCCGCGGCTTCAACCGCGTCCTCGCCCTCCGCCCCGGAGAGGCCGTCGTCGAAGCCGGCGCCACCTGGGCCCAACTCACCGACGCCGCACTCGCGCAGGGCTGGGCACCCCCCTGCCTGACCGACTACCTCCACCTGTCCATCGGCGGCACGCTCAGCGTCGGCGGCATCGGCGGCGCCGTCCAGCGCCACGGGCTGCAGACCGACACCGTGCGCGAACTCGACGTCGTCACCGGCACCGGCGAGCTCGTCACCGCCTCCCGCGAGCGCAACCGGGACCTGTTCGAAGCGGTCCTGGCCGGCGGTGGACAGGTCGGAATCATCGTCCGGGCCACCCTCGCCCTCGAACCCGTCCGCGAGCGCTCCACCGTCTTCACCCTCGCCTACGACGACCTCGACACCTACCTCGCCGACCAGCAGAAGGTCCTCGCCGACGGCCGCTTCGACCTCCAGGTCGGCAACGTGGTGCGCAGCGCGGACGGACAGCGCTGGCGCTACACCGCCGAACTCGTCGCCCACCACGACACCGGACACCCCGTCGACCGCGAGGCGCTCCTCGCCGGACTCCGTCCCGTGGCCGGCGAGACGACGGTGACCGAGGAGAGCTGGCGCGAGTACGCCTTCCGCGTCGACGGGTTCGCCGGCTACCTGCGCGCCGCCGGGTTCTGGGACCTGCCCAAGCCGTGGCTGAGCCTGTTCCTCCCGGCCTCCAAGACCGCGACCTTCATGCGCGAAGCCGCCGAGGTGCTCAGCGCCGCCGACCTCGGGGCGGGGCTGCTGCTGTTCTACCCCTACGCGCGGGCGCGGGTGAACACGCCGCTCGCGGTCCTGCCCGACGAAGCCGTCGGCTGGCACTTCGACCTCCTGGCCTTCCCCGCCCCCGGCGCCGACATCCCCGCCATGCTCCAGCGCAACCGGCGCCTGTACGAACGCGCAGTCGCGCTCGGCGGCAAGCGCTACCTGATCGGCGCCATCCCCGACATGACCACCGGCGACTGGCAGCACCACTACGCACAGCTGTGGGACCGCGTCCAACGGGCCAAGCGCCAGTACGACCCCGCCGGGATCCTCACCCCCGGCCAGAACATCCACGCCTCCTGAGCACCCCTGCCCCGGCCTCGCGCCTTGCGC
>NZ_JAFLNG010001088.1 GCF_017427025.1 Streptomyces sp. FH025 | reverse complement strand
GCCGCAAGCCCGGCCAGTGGGTCGCCGCGGCGGTCGCGCTGCTGCTGGCCGCGATGGCCGTCACCTCGGTGATCCGCAACCGGGCCTTCCAGTGGAGCGTCGTCGCCGAGTGGTTCACCGCACGCTCCGTCCTCAACGGGCTCACCCTCACCCTGTGGCTGACCGGCGTCACCCTCGCCCTCGGCTTCGTGCTCGGCACCGTCCTCGCCACCATGCGGCTGTCCACCAACCCGGTGCTGCGCACCCTCAGTTGGGGCTACATCTGGATCTTCCGGTCCACCCCGCCACTGGTGCAGCTGCTGTTCTTCTTCAACATCGGCGCGCTCTACCCGACCCTCGGCCTCGGCATCCCCTTCGGCCCCGAGTTCATCACCGTGAAGACCGTCAACCTGATCGGTCCCACCCTGACCGCCGTCATCGGCCTCACCCTGCTGGAGACCGCGTACGCCGCCGAGGTGATCCGCGGCGGCATCCTCTCCGTCGACCGCGGCCAGCTGGAGGCGGCGGCCGCGCTCGGGCTCAGCCGCCGGCGGGTGCTGCTCCGGATCATCGTGCCGCAGGCGATGCGCTCGATCGTGCCGACCGCCGGGAACATGCTGATCGGCGCGCTCAAGGGCACCAGCATCGTCAGCGTGCTGGCCGTCTCCGACCTGCTCTACTCGGTGCAGCTGGTCTACCTCCAGTCCTACCGGGTCATCCCGATGCTGATGGTCGCCACCATCTGGTACCTGGTGGTCACCACCGTGCTGTCCGTCGGCCAGTACTACGTCGAACGGCACTTCGCCAAGGGCGCCGACCGCGCCGGCCTGCCGCCCACCCCCTTGCAGCGCGCCCGCGTGACCCTCCGCCGGGTGGTGAGCGGCGCATGAGGACCCTCGTGATCGTCGGCGCCGGGCCGCGCGGCACCGGACTGCTGGAGCGGATCGCCGCCAACGCCACCGAACTGCTTCCCGCCGACCGGCCGTTGGAGATCCACCTGGTCGACCCGCACCCGCCCGGCGCGGGCCGGATCTGGCGCCACGACCAGTCTCCGCTGCTGCGGATGAACTCGATGGCCGAGGACGTCACCATGTTCACCGACGCCCGCTCCACCATCGAGGGCCCGGTCCGCCCCGGCCCCTCGCTGGCCGAATGGGCCCGGCAGCAGGAGGAGTTCACGCCCTACCGGGAGGTCGCCGACCCGGCCGTACAGGCCGAGCTGCGCACCCTCGCGCCCACCGACTTCCCCACCCGGCGGGCCCAGAGCGCCTACCTGGACTGGGTGTTCCGCCGCGCCGTGGCCGACCTGCCGCCGCACGTCACGGTCACCGTCCACCGCGACACCGTCCACCGGATCGACGGCCCGGCAGACGGCCCGCAGACCGTCCACCTCACCGACCGGACGCTCACCGCCGACCACGTCACCCTCACCCTCGGCCACCTCGACTCCGCCCCGCACCCGCGCCACGCCGCCGACGCCGAGTTCGCCGCCCGGCACGGCCGCTTCCACCTCCCGCCCGCCTACTCCGCCGACGCCGAGGCCGAGTTGGCCCGGATCGCCCCCGGCGAGCAGGTGGTGCTGCGCGGCCTCGGCCTGGCCTCCGTCGACCTGCTCGCGATGCTCACCGAAGGGCGCGGCGGCCGCTTCGAACCCGCCGGGGACGGCGCGGCGCTGCGCTACCTGCCGTCCGGC
>NZ_JAFLNG010001087.1 GCF_017427025.1 Streptomyces sp. FH025 | reverse complement strand
GCTGCGCGAGGCGCTGCTCGCCGCCTCGTACACCGCCGATGGGTGCCTGGACCTGTTGGGGCCCACCGGATATGCGGCGTTGGCCCGTAGCGAGGCGGTGCCGGCGCTGCGCGCGACGCGGGGTGGCAGCCCGCTGGAGACCCTGGTGCGGCTGTTCCTGCTCCAGCAGCCGGTGCCGTACAAGGCGGCGGCCGCCGCGCTGTCGGTGGAGGACTGCCTGGCGGACGGCTGGCTGCGCCCCGACGGTGATCTGGTGCGTGCCACGGTGGACATCCGGCCCTACACGAACGAGGTCGCCGGGCTGCCCGCCTCCGACGCCTGGGTGGTCTCCGACCTGGGCTGCGCGGTGGGCGGCGCGGGCGGTATCGGCTCCGGTGAGACGGCCCACGGGGTGGCCCGCAAGGACCTGGTACTGGGGGTGGGCGGCGCGTCCACGACGCTGGCCAACATCACCGTGCGCCGCCCCGTCGGGGCCGCGTTGGACCTCGGCTCGGGCTCCGGTGTGCAGGCGCTGCACGCGGCCCGGCACGCCCGGAGCGTCACCGCCACCGACCTCAACCCGCGCGCCCTGCGCTTCACCGAGCTGACCCTGGCGCTGTCCGGTTTCAACAACGCCGAGACGTTCGCCGGGAGCCTCTTCGAGCCGGTCGGGGAGCGGAAGTTCGACCTGATCGTCTCCAACCCCCCGTTCGTCATCTCGCCGGCCGGCCGGTTCACCTACCGCGACGGCGGCATGGCCGGGGACGACCTGTGCCGCAGCCTGGTGCGTTCGGCGGCCGGGCACCTGGAGCCGGGCGGCTACTGCCAGTTGCTCGCCAACTGGCAGCACGTCAAGGGCGAGGACTGGCAGGAGCGGCTGGCCGGCTGGGTGGCGGGCACCGGGCTGGACGCCTGGATCGTCCAGCGCGAGGTCCAGGACGTCGCGCAGTACGCCGAGTTGTGGCTGCGCGACGGCGGCGACCACCGCGGCCCGGGCGGTGACTACCAGGCCCGGTACGGCGAGTGGCTGGACGCCTTCGAGGCGGGCCGGGTCGAGGGCATCGGCATGGGCTGGATCACGCTGCGGGCGAGCGGCGCGGAGCGTCCGACCGTCCGGGTGGAGGAGTGGCCGCACCCGGTGGAGCAGCCGCTCGGCCCGCACATCGAGGAGTGGTTCGACCGGCAGGACTTCCTGCGCTCGCACGACGACGCGGGCCTGCTCGCGGCCCGCTACGTGCTGGCCGACGAGGTGGTCCAGGAGCAGGTCGGCGAGCCGGGGGCGGAGGATCCGGAGCACGTGATCCTGCGTCACAACCGGGGCATGCGGCGGGCGACCAAGGTGGACACCGTCGGCGCCGGCTTCGTCGGGGTGTGCGACGGCACGCTGTCGGCGGGCGAGATCGTGGACGCCATCGCGCAGCTGCTGGGCGAGGACCGGGTGGTCCTGCGGGACCGGGTGCCGGAGTCGCTGCGGCTGCTGACCGAGCAGGGGTTCATCAACCCGGTGCGGTAGGGCACCGCCGGTCGCCGGTCGCCGGTCGCCGGTCGCCGGTCGCCGGTCGCCAGCCGCCAGCCGTCGGCCGGCGGCTCACGGCTGCCAGGGGGCCCGGTCCGGTCCGGTTCATCCGTCCGTACCCCCTGGTTCGTCCGGCGGCCCCCGGGCGTCCGCTCCCCGTTGGCCCGGCGCTGTGAGGCT
>NZ_JAFLNG010001086.1 GCF_017427025.1 Streptomyces sp. FH025 | reverse complement strand
CAGCCCGTCCTCGACCAGCGCGGTGATCTCGGCCGGACTGCCCGCGGGCAGCGGCCCGGAGCGCAGGGCGATGCCGGCGTCGAGCGCATCGAGGACGGTGGCCAGCAGCGGCCCGAGCGCCCCGGGCCCGCCCGCACCGCCCGCGAGGGCCTCCAACGCGGCACCCTCGCCCGGCAGTTCGGGCACCGCACCGAACCCGCCGGTCACTCGACACCCCGAGGAGCACTGGCGCCCCTGGGAACATCGGCACCCCCGGAGACGTCGACACCTCGGGGTGCGCCGGCGCCCCGGGAGGCCCCGGCAGCCGCCGCGATCGCCTCCGCCAGCCGGTCGAGCACCGCCGCCACCTGCTCGTCGGTGATGGTGAGCGGCGGCAGCAGCCGCAGCACCGCGTCGTGCCGCCCGCCGAGTTCCACGATCAGCCCCCGGGCCAGGCAGGCCTCCCGCACCCGGACGGCGAGCGCCGGATCGGCCGGGCGGGCCCCGCAGGCGTCGGCGTCGGCCGCCGGATCGACCAGTTCGACGCCGAGCATCAGCCCGCGCCCGCGCACGTCCCCGATCACCGGCAGTTCACCCGCGAGCTCCCGCAGCCGGGCGGCCATCCGCTCACCGACCGCGGCCGCCCGCTCGGCGAGCCCGTGCTCGGCGACGTACCGCAGGGTGGCGGCTCCGGCGGCCATGGCGAGGGTGTTGCCGCGGAAGGTGCCGGTGTGGGCGCCGGGCCGCCAGCCGTCGTAGTCCTCGCGGTAGACGACGACGGCGAGCGGCAGGCTGCCGCCGATGGCCTTGGAGAGCACCATGGCGTCCGGGACGATGCCGCTGTGCTCGACCGCCCACATCGCGCCGGTGCGCCCGACGCCGGTCTGCACCTCGTCGACGATCAGCGGGATGCCGCGCTCGGCGGTGATCCGGCGCATCTCGCGCAGCCAGCCGTCCGGAGCGGGCACGACTCCGCCCTCGCCCTGTACGGCCTCCAGGATCATCGCCGCGGGCGGAACCACCCCGCCGGAGGGGTCGTCCAGCAGCCGCTCCACGTACGTCGCCGCGAGTTCGGCGCCGGCCGCCCCACCGACCCCGAACGGGCAGCGGTAGCTGTACGGGTAGGGCAGCCGGACCACCTCGCCGCCGCCGGGCAACGGTTCCTTGACGGCGACGTTGCCGGTGAGCGCGAGGGCGCCGGCGGTCATGCCGTGGTAGGCGCCGGTGAAGGCGAGCGCGCCGGAGCGGCCGGTGGCGGTCTGCATCAGCTTGAGTGCGGCCTCGACGGCGTCCGTTCCGGCCGGTCCGCAGAAGTGGACCCGGGCGCGGGCGGCGAACTCGGTGGGCAGGCTCTCGAACAGCGCGCTGGTGAAGTCGTCCTTCTCGGCCGTGGCGAGGTCGAGAAGGTGCAGCGGGGCGCCGCTGTCGAGGGTGCGGCGGATCGCTTCCAGCACCACGGGGTGGTTGTGGCCGAGGGCGAGCGTGCCGGCGCCGGAGAGGCAGTCGAGGTAGCGCCGACCGTCGGCGCCTTCGACGGTCATGCCGTTGGCCCGCACCGGGACGATCGGGAAGGAACGGGCGTACGTCCGGGCGGCGGACTCCCGGACGCGCTGGCGGCGCAGGATGGACTCGCCGGAGGGCGAGCCTCCGGGGGTGGTGGGTGCCCCGGGGGTGGTGGCCCCGGAGGCGGCCTGGGC
>NZ_JAFLNG010001085.1 GCF_017427025.1 Streptomyces sp. FH025 | reverse complement strand
TCGTTCAGCCGGTTGCGCAGTTCGACGGCGGTGAGGGACTCGAAACCGACGTCACGGAAGGACCGCTCCGCGTCCAGGCTGCCCGGCCCGGCCATGCCCAGCACCAGGGCCGCCTGCGACAGAACCAACTCCCGCACGGCGTCGAGTCGTTCCTCCGCACTCAGCACCGCCAGCCGCGCGGCCAGCGCGTTCCGACCGTCAACGCCGCGCTCCGCGACCGACCGGCGCGCGGACCCGCCGACACGTGATCCGCGAACCAGGCCGGACAGGAGTGCCGGGACCTCACCGGAACGCCGCAGGGCGGGAAGGTCCAACTCCGCTGCCACGAGCAGCGCTTCGGGCCGACCGACCGCCACATCCAGCACCGCGAGGCCAGCCGCGTCGGACAGCGGACGCAGCCCCTGGCGAGCCATCCGCCGACGGTCCGCCTCCGTCAGGCCACCGGCCATGCCGTGCTCCCACGGGCCCCATGCCAGCGACACCGCGGGCAGGCCGAGGTGGCGGCGGTGGGCGGCCAGGGCGTCCAGGAAGGTGTTGCCCGCCGCGTAGTTGGCCTGACCGGCGTTGCCGATCACACCTGCGATCGAGGAGAACACGACGAACATGTCCAGGTCCATGTCCCGGGTGAGCTCGTGCAGGTTCCACGCGGCGTCGGCCTTCGGCCGCATCACGGCTTCCAACCGCTCCGCGGTCATCGAAGCGAAGACCCCGTCATCGAGGACTCCCGCCACATGGGCGACACCCGTCAACGACACGCCCGCCAGGACGTCCGCGAGTTCACCCCGGTCGGCGACATCACACGCCGCCACCACGACCTCGACACCCAACTCCTTCAGCTCGTCCGCCAGTTCCGGCATCCCGGCGGCATCGATGCCGCGGCGCGAGACCAGCAGCAGCCGCTCCGCCCGCCCGGTCGCCGCCAGGTGCCGGGCGACCAGGCCACCCAGCGCCCCCGAGGCACCCGTGACCAGCACCGTGCCCACACGCTCCCCGGCACCCACCGGGACCTCCGGCACCGACGACACCCGCACCAGACGCGGCACCCGCACCAGACCGGCCCGCACCGCGAACTGCGACTCACCGGACGCCACACCCGCCCGCAACCACTCCACGACCTCGGCGGCGGAGAGGTCCGGCAGGTCCGCCAGCAGTATGCGCCCGGGGTTCTCCGCCTGAACGGCTCGGACAAGACCCCAGACAGGCGCCGCCGTGACCTCCACCAGCGCTCCGGGGCCGGCGTCCACCGCCCGTTCGGTCACCACCACCAACCGCGACCCGGACAGCGCATCCGCGGCCAGCCACTCCTGCACCAACTCCAGCACACCGACCGCGACAGCGCGTGCCACGCCCGGAACATCCTCGGCGCCCGACTTGGGCGCGACCCGCGCCACCACGACCTCGGGAGCGGCTTCACCCACCTCGACAGCCGCCGACAGCGCCGCCAGGTCCGGGTACGCCTCGGCGCCCGGCAGTTCCTCCCCGAGCACGGCCCAGCGGTCGTCCGTCTCCCCCGTGTCCGCGACGGCAACGGGGACCCACTCCACCCCGAACATCGACTCGCGCGCGGAACCCGCGCCGCCCGCCAGGTCCTCGGCCGAGGCAGCCCTCAGCACCAACGAGTCCACGGACGCCACCAGTTCGCCCGCAGTGTCGGCCAGCGTCACCGAGACGCCCTCGC
>NZ_JAFLNG010001084.1 GCF_017427025.1 Streptomyces sp. FH025 | reverse complement strand
CCGACCTCCCCACCCCCCGGGCCGGCGGCGACGCGAGCAGTGCCCGCTGGGCCCCGGTCGGCGAACTCCTCGGCGAGAGCCCGGCCGACGGCGTCCCGCTCGCCTTCGACCACGGCCTGATCCTCGCCGACGGCGTGGAGCGCGCCCGCTCCAAGATCGAATACTCCTCCCTCGCCACCGCTTTCTGTCCGACCGAGTTCACCGTCGGCGAGCTGCGCCGGGTCTACGAGGCGGTATGGGGTGTGGTGCTCGACCCGCGCAACTTCCACCGCAAGGTCACCGGCACCCCCGGCTTCCTCCTCCCCTCCGGTGGCACGACGACCCGCCAGGGCGGCCGCCCGGCCCAGTTGTTCACCGCCGGCGGCGCGACCGTCCTCAACCCGCCGATGCTCCGCCCCGACGCCTGAGGGCCCGGGCCCGGCGGAGGCGTCCACTCCGGCGCCCTGAGCCCCGGGGGGCGTGGACACCGCCGCCGGAGAACGCATGCCCGTGAATCGCAGGATCGGATTTTCCCCTGATCGGGTGAGGCGGGTGTGGGGCGGGCCCGTGGCGGTCCGGTAATGCCCGGAATCGGCGGTGCTGACCCCTAATGTGCTGGCGTCGAGCAGGTCGGCCGAGGGCATTGGGAGCAGCCAGCGATGATCCAGATCACCGGACTGACCAAGGTGTACCGCAAGGGCGCCCCGCCCGCCGTACTCGATCTGACCTTCGACGCCAGGCCCGGTCTGGTGACCGTGCTGCTCGGGGACGAGGGGGCGGGCAAGTCCACCGCGCTGCGGTTGATGCTCGAACTCGAAATCGGCCAGGGCATCACCCTCTTCGACGGCCGCCCCTACCACCGGCTCCGCTGCCCCGAGCGTGAGGTCGGTGTGCTGCTGCCGGGCCTCGGGGACGGGCCCTCGATGGAGGCCGGGCACCCGGGGTTCAAGGCGCGCAACCACCTGCGGATGCTCGCCGCGGCCGTGGGCGTCCCCGCTCGGCGGGCCGACGAACTGCTGGAACAGACCCGGCTGGCGGGCGTCGCCGGGCAGCGGCTGCGGGCCTTCTCACCCGGCATGCACCGTCGGCTCGCCCTCGCCGCCGCGTTGCTCGGTGATCCCGGCACCCTGCTGCTGGACGCACCGACCGAGGGCCTGTCACCGCGCAACGTCGAGTGGTTCCACTCCTTCCTGCGCTCCTTCGCCGTCGCGGGCGGGACGGTGCTGGTGACCACCCGCATCCCGCAGGAGGCCGCGCAGCTCGCGGACCGGGTGGTCACCCTGGACCGTGGCCGCCTGGTGGCCGACCAGCCGGTCTCGGAGTTCTGCCGGACCAGGCTCAGTCCCGAAGTGGCCGTCCGGGGGCCGCAGATGGCGAGGCTGGCCGACCTGTTGGTCAGTCAGGGCGCCAAGGTCCGCCGGGAGGGCGGCGTGGGTCTCTCGGTGGCCGGAATCGACCGCACCGAGATCGGTGAACTCGCCTACCGCAACGGGATCATGCTGCACGAGCTGGCCGACCGGGTGGTCGAACAGCCGGCCCCGCGGGCCGCCCTGCCGCTCGCCTCCGGCCGCTCCGGTCACCTCGGCCTCCAGCCGCAGGCCGAAGCCGAGCCCGGGCCGGAGCAGAACGCCGGCCAGAAGACAGGCCAGAGCGCCGGCAAGCACCCCGACAAGCCCTCCGAGCGGGGCCCCGACAAGCC
>NZ_JAFLNG010001083.1 GCF_017427025.1 Streptomyces sp. FH025 | reverse complement strand
CGGCCCGGGAACCGCGCCCCAAGAAGAAGCCCGGCCTGTGGGTGGAGGCCTTCATGGAGGGCTACAAGGGCACCGGCCCGTCCTCGGGTTCGACCGGACAGACCAGTGAAGACACGGCAGGGAAGGGCGAGCAGTGACTCCGCACCGCAGCAACATGGACTGGATCCTCAACGACCTGGCACACAGCGTCCCGTACGTGCGCCACGTCATCGTGCTGTCCGCCGACGGGCTGCGGATCGCCCAGTACGGCGCCGACCCGGACACCGCCGACCGCCTCGCCGCCGCCTGCGCCGGGCTGCAGAGCCTGGCCGCCGCGGTCGGGCAGGAGTTCCCGGACGGGGACGGCTCGATGCGGCTGGTGGTGATCGAGGTGGACGGCGGCTACTTCTACCTGATGTCGGCCGGCGTCGGCGCGTACCTCGCGGTGCTCGCCGACGAGGGCGTGGACGCCGGGCTCGTGAGCCACCAGATGCGCGACCTGATCGACCGGATCGGCGAGCACCTGGCCACTCCCCCGCGCAACCCCGGGGTGCTCGCGTGAAACGGCCGGCGAGAACCCGCGGTGCCCGGAGGGGCACGTGAACGAGCACAGTGAGGCGGCGACATGACGGCCGACCAGGGCGGCTCGGACGGACCCGAGCCCGATCGCCTGTACGTGATCACCCGCGGTCGCACCGGCCCCTCCGGGCCGGGCGTCTTCGACCTGGTCACCATGATCGTCTCCCTCGCGGAGCCGACACCCGGCATGCAGCCCGAACACGCGGCGATCCTGCGGCTGTGCCGCTCCCCGCTCTCGGTGGCGGAGGTCTCCGCCTACCTCGAACTGCCCACGAGCGTGGTCGCCGTCCTGCTGGCGGACCTGCTCGACGACGGGCGGATCGAGGCCCGCGCCGCCGTCCCCGCGGCGGAACTCCCCGACCGTGCCCTGCTGGAGGCGGTGATCCATGGACTTCAACGGCTCTGACGCCCTCCGCGGTTCCGACCCGGTCGTCGGACCGGCGAGCGCGGACCTGCTGCCCGACACCGTCACCACGGCGGTCAAGGTGGTGATCGTCGGCGGCTTCGGCGTCGGCAAGACCACGCTGGTCGGCTCGGTCAGCGAGATCCGCCCGCTGACCACCGAGGAGACCATGACCCAGGCCGGGGTCGGCGTGGACGACCCGACCGGCGTGGAGCTCAAGACCTCCACCACGGTGGCCATGGACTTCGGCCGGATCAGCATCAACGAGCGCCTGGTGCTGTACGTCTTCGGCACCCCCGGGCAGGAGCGCTTCTGGTTCCTCTGGAACGGCCTGTTCGAGGGCGCGCTCGGCGCGGTGGTGCTGGTGGACACCCGCCGCCTCGAAGTCAGCTTCGAGGTGATCGGGCGGCTGGAGGACCGCGGTGTGCCCTTCG
This sequence comes from Streptomyces sp. FH025, assembly GCF_017427025.1. GTDB lineage: Bacteria > Actinomycetota > Actinomycetes > Streptomycetales > Streptomycetaceae > Kitasatospora. The sequence goes on along the minus strand of NZ_JAFLNG010001083.1, from coordinate 284 downwards.
TGGTGGCCGTCAACAACTTCCCGGAGGCGCCGAGTTACCCGACCGAGGAACTCCGCCAGGCGCTGGACCTGCCCGCCGAGGTGCCCATCGTCAGCTGCGACGCGCGCAGCCGCGAGTCCAGCCGGGACACCCTGATGACGCTGATGAACCACCTGTACGAGCTCGCCGCGCCGCCCGTCGGCTGACCGCGCCCGATCCCACCCCTCGAATTCCGATCCGAGAATCCCGCTCCGAGAAATTCCGCTCCGAGACTCCCGTTCTGAGAATCCCGCTCCCCCGAACCC
>NZ_JAFLNG010001082.1 GCF_017427025.1 Streptomyces sp. FH025 | reverse complement strand
CCCAGCAGGTCCTCGGGACCGTCCTGGGCGCCGCGGGCCACCGCGCGTACGACGTCGTCCACGCCCCAGGCGTTCCACAGCAGTCCGGCCGCCAGGGCGCCGGTGAGCAGCCGCAGCCCGGCGCCCCGCGGCCCGGGCCCGGCGACGCGGGCGCGCCCGGCCACCTCGCGCAGCAGCGCGGCGAGGCACAGCGCGAGGTGGAGCACGCCGACGGCGCTGTACCCGGCCAGCGCCAGACGCGCGGACAGGTCGGGGGAGACGGTCAGGCCGCGGCCGTCCAGGCCCGGCGCGGCGAGGGCGACCAGGGCCAGGCGCGCGCCCCAAACGGCGCCGAGCAGGGCGAGTCGGGCGCGCACCCGGCGCGGATCGGGCCCGGCGCCTTCGGGCACGGGCCCGGCGGCGCGCAGCGCCAGCGCGAGCAGCCCGATCGCGGCGCCCGCGCCGTCGCGCAGCCCGTCACCGAGCACGATCACCAGCACCAGCACCGGCAGGCCCGGCAGTCCCGCGTCCTGGACGGCCCGTACGGTCGGCGGGGCCAGCACCAGCAGGGACGTGCCGAGCAGCGCCGTCGCGCAGCAGGTGTAGCGGGCGGCGGCGCGCGGGCGAGAACGGCTGCGGGCGAAGTGGACGGCGCTCAGCGCGAAGAACAGGGCGACCGGGTAGAGGGCGAGTTCGCTCACGCGCCCCGCCCCGCTTCCCGACCGCGGCCCGGGACCGTGGGCGGGCCCGCGGCCAGCAGGGCGTCCAGCGCGTCCAGCGGCCCCGGCGGCGGCGTGGGCCCCGGGCGGTGGGCCGCGTCCGAGCCCTCCGCCCGGCTCAGGATCAGCGAGGCCAGCAGCTCCGCCTCGCGCTCCTGCGGCTCGTCGTAGCTGGTGCGCCCCAGCACCCGCCGCACCAGCGCGGGGGACAGGTGCGGCAGCAGCGCGGCGGCCGGGGCCAGCGGCGCGGTGCCGGCGTGGTCGAGCAGCAGGTGCGCGATCTCGTGGACCAGGATGTGCCGGCGGTGCAGCGCGCCGGTGTCCGCCGCGTACAGGATGTAGTCCGCCTCCAGGGTGGAGACCAGCAGCCCGCAGGGGGTGTGCGGGCGCGCCGGCACCGGCAGCAGCTCGATCGGCCGCCCGCGCCGGCCGGCCAGCCGCTCCAGCAGCACGGCCGCGTCGAACGGGCTCGGCAGGTCCAGCCGTTCGGCCGTGCGACGGCAGCGCCTGAGCGTCGACCGGTAGCCCCTGTCACCCCACACGCCGAGCTCCCCCTCCCTCGCGGACGCCCTTCCCGCTCCCGACCGCCGTCAGGACGAGGAGCGCCTGCGCGCGGCGTCCCGGCGGGCGATGACCTCGACCAGCTCGCTGACGGTGTCCAGGCCCTCCGGCGACAGGCCCACCGCCCGCAGCGCCAGGCTGCGCACGCCCGCGTCGCGCAGCGCGCCGAGCAGGGCCAGCTCCCTGGCGATCTCGGCGCCCTGCCGCTCGTCGAAGAAGTAGGCGGGCGGGACCTGGAAGAACCGGGCCAGCGCCTCCAGATGGCGCTTGGTCGGGTTGTCCCGGCGCCCGGTGCGCAGCTGCCACAGGTAGGTGGTGGAGAAGGACTCCCCGGTCGCCTCGCGGCAGGCCCGGGCCACCTCCTCGTTGGTGTACTGCTCGCGGTCGGGGCGGCGCACGGTGTGGAACAGCGCCTCGATCCGGGCC
>NZ_JAFLNG010001081.1 GCF_017427025.1 Streptomyces sp. FH025 | reverse complement strand
ACGAGGGGTCACATGCGGAACACGCCGTAGGGCGCGGGCGGTGCCAGCGGGGCGTTGGCACAGGCGGAGAGGGCGAGGCCGACGACGGTGCGGGTGTCCATCGGGTCGATCACACCGTCGTCCCAGAGCCGGGCGGTGGCGTAGTAGGCGCTGCCCTGGCGCTCGTACTGCTCGCGGACCGGGCGCTTGAACTCCTCCTCCGCCTCGGCCGGCCACTCCTCGCCGTGTGCCTCCAACTGGTCGCGGCGGACGGTGGCGAGGACGGAGGCCGCCTGCTCGCCGCCCATCACGGAGATCTTGGCGCCCGGCCACATCCACAGGAAGCGAGGTGAGTAAGCCCGGCCGCACATCGAGTAGTTGCCGGCTCCGTATGAGCCGCCGATCACCACGGTCAGCTTCGGGACGCGGGTGCAGGCGACGGCGTTGACCATCTTGGCGCCGTGCTTGGCGATGCCGCCCGCCTCGTACTGCCGGCCGACCATGAACCCGGTGATGTTCTGCAGGAAGAGGAGGGGGATGCCGCGCTGGTCGCACAACTCGATGAAGTGGGCGCCCTTGAGGGCCGACTCGGAGAACAGCACGCCGTTGTTGGCGACGATGCCGACCGGGTGGCCGTGGATCCGGGCGAAGCCGGTGACCAGGGTCGCGCCGTACTCGGCCTTGAACTCGGCGAAGCGGCTGCCGTCGACCAGCCGGGCGATCACCTCGCGTACGTCGTAGGGCGTGCGCGGGTCGACCGGGACGGCCCCGTACAGGCCTGCCGGGTCGACGGCCGGCGGCTCGACCGGGGTGAGCGGCCACGGCTTGGCCGCGCGCGGGCCGAGCCCGGCCATGATGGTGCGGACGATGGAGAGGGCGTGGGCGTCGTCCTCGGCCAGGTGGTCCGTCACGCCCGAGGTGCGCGAGTGCAGCTCGCCGCCGCCCAGCTCCTCGGCGGTGACCACCTCGCCGGTGGCGGCCTTCACCAGTGGCGGCCCGCCCAGGAAGATCGTGCCCTGGTTGCGGACGATCACCGCCTGGTCGCTCATCGCCGGGACGTACGCGCCGCCGGCCGTGCAGGAGCCGAGCACGGCGGCGATCTGCGGGATGCCCGCGGCGGAGAGCCGGGCCTGGTTGTAGAAGATCCGGCCGAAGTGGTCGCGGTCCGGGAAGACCTCGTCCTGCATGGGGAGGAAGGCTCCGCCGGAGTCGACCAGGTAGACGCAGGGGAGCCGGTTCTCCAGCGCGACCTCCTGGGCACGCAGGTGCTTCTTCACCGTCATCGGGTAGTAGGTGCCGCCCTTGACGGTGGCGTCGTTGGCGACCACCACCACCTCGCGTCCGGCGACACGGCCGATCCCGGCGATCACCCCGGCGGCGGGTGCCGCCCCGTCGTACATCCCGTCGGCGGCCAGCGGGGCCAGCTCCAGGAAGGGCGAGGCCGGATCGAGCAGGGTGTCCACCCGGTCGCGGGGGAGGAGCTTGCCGCGCGCCGTGTGCCGGGCGCGGGCCTTGGCGCCGCCGCCGAGGGCCGCCGCGTCGAGCTTCGCGCGCAGCTCGGCGACCAGTGCCCGGTGCGCCTCGGTGTTGTCCCGGTAGGCCGCGGAGCCCGGGTCGACGGAGGTGCCGAGCCGGGGTGCCGGAGCGGCGGCTCCCGGCGGTACGGCACCCGGTGCCGTCGCGACGCCGGTCGCTGCGCCGAGCCG
>NZ_JAFLNG010001080.1 GCF_017427025.1 Streptomyces sp. FH025 | reverse complement strand
GAGGGCGCCGCCCACCGAGGCGACCAGCCGCACTCCGAGGAGGAACCGATGGAGCAGTCCACGCAGTCCGTCAGCGACAACGCCGAGAAGTCCCGCTTCGAGATCCACGACGACGGCGAACTCGCCGGATTCGCCGAGTACCACCGCTCCGGCAACGAGATCGCCTTCATCCACACCGAGATCGACCCCCGCTTCGAGGGCCGCGGACTCGGCGGCCGACTGGCCCGCGCCGTCCTGGACACGGCGCGCGACCAGGGGCTCGCCGTCCTCCCCTACTGCCCCTTCATCCGGGCCTGGATCACCAAGCACCCCGAGTACGCCGACCTGGTCCCCACCACCCACCGGGCCAGGTTCGGCCTCTGAACGCTCCCCTGGTGCCCCCGGCCCCGCGCGAAGTCCCGCCCAGCGAAGGCGAGGAGCGCGGGGCCGGCCCGTTGTCCGGGTCCGTTCACGCGATCGCGACCGGCCGCCTCCACACAGCCCGTCGGCCGCCGGAATTCCACGACCGGGCCACGTTGAAGTGAATCACGACACTCCACCCAGCAAACTGCCAGCAAAATCGCATACCATCCCCCGCAACGCGATGGGCTTCGCGCACCGCTGCTGAGCTGCGGAGAGGGAGCCGGTGCAGTCGGATGTCCGGGGACAGGAAACCTCCCGGCGCCATTTCGCGGCATGACCACCAGCCCCCCCTTGGAGTTTCCGTGTCCGTCCGCCCGGCCAGCCTCGCCGCCGCGATGCGTCCGCTCGCCACCCTGGCGCGCCGCCGCAGGCCCTCCGAGAGCGAGGGCTCCGGGCGGACTCCGGCACAGGAGCAGGACGGCCGGGAGCCCCCGGCGGAGGAGCCGCTCCCGCCGATCGAGCGGCTGGCCCTGACGCGCTCCGCCCGCGAGGCGGAGCTGATCACCTCCCTCACCGGGGTGACCCGCTGCGGCGGCCTCCTGGCCGAGCCGCACCACAGACTCCTGCCGGGGCAGCGCCGGGACGACAACCTCGCCGAGGTGGCCGACGCGCTGCGGGCGGTCGGCATCGCGCACGGCATCGTGCCCGACCGGCCTCCGCGCCACCGTCTCGCGATAGCCCCCGGCGACCGGGCCGCGGTGCTGGAGGCGTTGTCCAGCGCGTTCGCCGGACAGGCCGTCTACGCGGACCTGCTGGAGCACGGGAGGACCCTCGGCACCGTCCTGGCCGAGCAGCTGCCCGCCGCGGTCGTCCTGATGGAGGACGTGCCGAGCGCCCCGGACGAGGCCCCGGACGGCACTCCGGACGGCACTCCGGACGAGGCCCAGGCCGGTCCGATCCGGCCCGCGGACCGGGTCAAGGGCGTACGGATCTACCGGCCGGCAGCGATCGGCACCCTGCTGTACGGCTCCGACACCGGCTGCGACGTCGAGTTCTGGGACGCCTCCGACTCCTCGCAGGGCGCGGTCGCCTCGATCGACGAGACCCCGCTCGGCTGGTGGGTGCCCTCGCTCAAGGCCACCGCGACGACGACCATCGCCGGACGCCCCTACCCGCTGATCGACGTCCTCGCCACGGACCTCCCGGACCAGGTCACGTTCCCCATCGACGCCGTGATCACCTGGGTCGACGACTCCGACCCCGCCTGGCAGGAGCGCCGTGCCGCCGCCCGGGCCCGGCTCACCGGCACCACGGCCTCGGACGCCCCGGAGAACGGCACCGCCGCC
>NZ_JAFLNG010000108.1 GCF_017427025.1 Streptomyces sp. FH025 | reverse complement strand
CCTGTTCGCCGCCGGGATCGCGACCTTCGTCCTGCTCTACTCCACCCAGGGCCTGCTGCCGATCCTCTCGGCCGACCTCGACCTCACTCCCGGCCAGGCCAGCTGGACGGCCTCCGCCGCCACCCTCGGCCTCGCCCTCGGGCTGCTCCCGGCCAGCGCGCTGTCCGACCGGTACGGCCGCACCGCGGTGATGACGGCCTCCGTCCTCGCCGCCTCCGCCCTCGCCGTCGCCCTGCCGTTCGCCCCCGACCTCACCACCCTCGTCGCCCTGCGCGTCCTCCAGGGCGCCGTCCTCGCCGGACTGCCCGCCACCGCGATGGCCTACCTCGCCGAAGAGGTCCACCCCAGCGCCCTGGCCTCCGCGATGGGCCTGTACGTGGCCGGCAACAGCATCGGCGGCATGGGCGGCCGACTGCTCTCCGGCTGGACCGCCGCCGCCCTCGGCTGGCGCTGGGGCCTGGCCGCCTCCGCCGTCCTCGCGCTGCTCGCCGCCCTCGTCTTCCGGCTGCTGATCCCCGCCGCCCGGCACTTCGCCCCGGCCCCGGTGGACGCCCGCGCGCTCGCCCGTACGGTCGGACGACACCTGCGCAACCCGCTGCTGGTGCGGCTGTACGCGCTGGGACTGCTGTTCATGGCCGTGTTCGGCGCGGTCTACAACACCGCCGGCTACCGGCTGATCGCCGCGCCGTTCCACCTGCCGGAGTCGGTCGCCGCCTCGATCTTCGTGGTCTACCTGGTCGGCACCGGCACCTCCGCCGCGGCCGGCCGCCTCTCCGCCCGCCTCGGCCGCCGCGGCGCCCTCTACGTCTCCATCGGCGTCACCGCCGCCGGCCTGCTGCTCTCCCTCGCCGAGTCCCTGCTCTGCGCCCTGCTCGGCCTGGTCCTGATCACCGCCGGCTTCTTCGCCGGCCACGCCACCGCCTCCTCCGCCGTCGGCCGCACCGCCACCGAGGGCCGCGCCCAGGCCTCCGCCCTCTACCTGATCGCCTACTACCTCGGCAACAGCCTCGGCGGCACCCTCGGCGCCGACGCCTACCACGCCACCGGCTGGCCCGGCGCCGCCACCGTCGGCCTCACCGCCATGACCCTCGCCGCCGCCGTCACCCTCTACGCCACCCACCAGGCCCACGCGGCCCGGCGCTCGACACCGGCTGTCCGAGCCTGAGCACACGAAGGAGCCTGCACCCGGCCCCCGGGTGCGGGCTCCTCGGCGGACTTCAGGCAGCCGGCGCCTGGAAACGGAGCTCTGGCTCCGAATCGGTGCCAGGCACCACGTGGATGTCCAGCTCCGCTTCCAGGACCACCGCCAGCTTTTCCAGCAGCGGCAGGGTGGGCACGGTACCAGCGCCCTCGATGCACTCGATGTCTTCCTCAGTCATGCCAGCGCGACGGGCCACCTCCGCCTCCGACAGCCCCAGCGCAGTGCGACGATCGTAGAGAGCCTGCCCGAATGCCCTGGCATAGCGCATTTCCAGCCGAAACGCAGCCATCTCCGGGCTCTCCTTCACCTGTTCACCCAACAGCTGGCGTGTGCGGCGGGTCTTCCACTGGGAGTGGTTCATCGCAGCTTTCCTTCCGGGACGATCCGGCTGAACTCTTCGTGGGCGGGCTCGTGCTCGGACTCGCAGATCTTCTGGGCCCACAGCGCCCGGGTGACCTGAGCAGTCTCCCTCATTCGCGTCTTGGTGAACACCGTCAGCAGGACGATCCGGCGCTCAGGCGCGAGCCAGTAAGTGATTCTCGTGGCCGCACGCCCCAGATCGAAGCGAAGCTCGCGCAATGGCCCACCCAGATGACGCGAGAGCGGCTCGCCAAGCGTCGTCGGGTGATCTGCCAAGTAATCGACGTGATCCTCGACGCTGGCATAGTGCCGCGGCGGAAGCGCGGTGAGCCAGTCGCGGACCTCAGGTTCAATCTCGACCGTGAAGCGGTCAACTTCCATGTGCGGCAGCGTAAACCACACTGCCACACAAGGCGTAATTACATGACTACATAATGCGATCACGTTGCATCAGGCCCACACGGCCCGCCAGGCGGTCGCGGACGCTTGATAGTCACCATCGCTACACTCCGGGATATGGGCATCGCCGTCGGGCCGTGGACCCTCGACACAAGCGTCCTGCGGACGTACGTCTGATCCCCAAATGGGCGGACTTTCCCCATGGCAGACCTCAAGCGCCGTCAAAGCCCCCGCCGGGGCCTGCGGATGAAGAAGGTGCAGGGCCTCCCGGATGTCTGGAAGACGACCGGGGCCCGGGCAGCCGAGCGACCCTCAGCTACGGAAGACGGCGAACCCCACATCGTCTGGCGCCGGATCGGCACCCACGACATCTTCGGCCGCCCCTGAGCGGCGAAAACGCGGAGCCGCCCGCCGGTGTGCACCGGCGGGCGGCTCATTCATGCAGCACTCAGGCGATGCGGTCGAGGACGATCGGGTTCGGGGTGAACTCCGTACCGGCCGGGGCGACCTCGATGCCGCCGGCGAGGGCCTCGATGGCGTAGTCGTAGCGCTCCGGGGTGTCGGTGTGGAGGGTCAGCAGGGGCTGGCCGGCCACGACGGTGTCGCCGGGCTTGGCGTGCATCTCGACGCCGGCGCCGGCCTGGACCGGGTCCTCCTTGCGGGCGCGGCCGGCGCCCAGGCGCCAGGCGCAGACGCCGATCGCGTAGGCGTCCAGCGTGGTGAGCACGCCGGAGGCGGGCGCGGGGATGACGTGCTGCTCGCGGGCGACCGGGAGCGGGGCGTCGACGTCGCCGCCCTGGGCGGCGATCATGCGGCGCCAGTGGTCCATCGCGGAGCCGTCCCGCAGCGCGTCGGCCGGGTCCTTGCCCTGCACGCCGGCCGCGGCGAGCATCTCACGGGCGAGCGCGAGGGTGAGCTCGACGACGTCGGCCGGGCCGCCGCCGGCCAGCACCTCCAGGGACTCGCGGACCTCCAGGGCGTTGCCCGCGGTGAGGCCGAGCGGGGTGGACATGTCGGTGAGCAGGGCGACGGTGTTGACCCCGGCGGTGGTGCCCAGGCCGACCATGGTGCGGGCGAGTTCGCGGGCGTCGTCCAGGTTCTTCATGAAGGCGCCGGAGCCGACCTTGACGTCCAGGACCAGCGCGCCGGTGCCCTCGGCGATCTTCTTGGACATGATCGAGGAGGCGATCAGCGGGATGGCCTCGACGGTGCCGGTGACGTCGCGCAGCGCGTACAGCTTCTTGTCGGCGGGCGCGAGGCCGTCACCGGCCGCGCAGATCACCGAGCCGGTGGAGCGCAGCACGTCCAGCATCTCGTCGTTGGAGAGCAGGGCGCGCCAGCCCGGGATGGACTCCAGCTTGTCGAGGGTGCCGCCGGTGTGGCCGAGGCCGCGGCCGGACAGCTGCGGGACAGCCGCGCCGCAGGCGGCGACCAGCGGGGCGAGCGGGAGGGTGATCTTGTCGCCGACGCCGCCGGTGGAGTGCTTGTCGCTGGTGGGCAGCGGCAGCGAGGAGAAGTCCATCCGCACGCCGGAGCGGATCATGGCGTCGGTCCAGCGGCTGATCTCGCGCGGGTTCATGCCGTTCAGCAGGATCGCCATGGCCAGCGCGGACATCTGCTCGTCGGCGACCTCGCCGCGGGTGTAGGCGTCGATGACCCAGTCGATCTGAGCGTCGCTCAGCTCTCCGCGATCGCGCTTGGTCCTGATGACGGAGATGGCGTCCATGCGTGCTCCAAGAGGGGTTTCAAAAGCGAAGAGTGTCGCGAGATGACCGGGTCCGGCCCACTCGCGACACTCTACGCGCGTAACAGAATCAGAGGCTAGAGCCGCTCCGGCCCGAACGCGTCGGGCAGGACCTCGCTCATCGGCTTGATGCCCGAGGGCAGTTCGACCAGCAGTTCCGGCCCGCCGTGCTCGTACAGCAGCTGGCGGCAGCGCCCGCACGGCATCAGCAGTTCGCCCGCGCCGTCGACGCAGGTGAAGGCGACCAGCCGACCGCCGCCGGAGGCGTGCAGCGCGGACACCAGCCCGCACTCGGCGCACAGCCCCAGCCCGTACGAGGCGTTCTCCACGTTGCAGCCGCTGACCAACCGGCCGTCGTCCACCAACGCGGCCGCGCCGACCGGGAATCCGCTGTACGGGGCGTACGCGCGGGCCATCGCCTCGCGCGCCGCCTCGCGCAGCCGCTCCCAGTCGATCGCGGGGGCCGTCACTTGCCCTGGCCCTTGCGGTAGACCTGACCGTCCGCCTTGGGCATCCGCAGCCGCTGCGAGGCCAGCGAGAGCACCACCAGGGTGATCAGGTACGGCGTCGCGACGATCAGCGGGCGCTGCACCTCGTCGGTCAGCGCGTACCACGCGGCCAGACCGCCGGCCACCACGAAGGAGATCACCGTCGCGGTGTACTTGCGGCGGTACAGCTGCCAGAGGGCGAACAGCGCCATCGCGATCGCGACGATCAGGATCAGCACGTGCACCGACTCCGGGTCGCGCAGCTGGAGGCTGTCGGTGAAGCCGAACAGGCCGGCGCCCATGGCGAGGCCGCCGGGCATCCAGTTGCCGAAGATCATCGCGGCGAGGCCGATGAAGCCGCGGCCGAGGGTCTGGCCGTCCTTGTAGAAGTGCGCGGCGACCAGCGAGAGGTACGCACCGCCGAGGCCCGCGAAGGCACCGGAGGCGACGACCGCCATGTACTTGTACTTGTAGACGTTGACACCCAGCGACTCGGCCGCGGTCGGGTTCTCACCGCAGGAGCGCAGCCGCAGGCCGAACACCGTGCGCCAGAGCGCGAAGTAGCTGACCACGATCAGCACACCGGCCAACAGGACGACCACCGAGATGTTGGTGACCAGACCGCCGAGCACACCCGCGACGTCCGAGACGAAGAACCAGTGGTGGCCTTCGATGTCCTTCAGCCAGGAGGACAGACCCGGGACGGTGATGTACGGCAGCGGATCCGCCGGCGGGGACTGGTTCTGCCCGGCGCCCGCCGAGATGTAGTCCTTGTAGTAGATCCGGTTGACGTACGCGCAGATGCCGGGGATCAGCAGGTTGATGCCGACGCCGGAGACGATGTGGTCGACGCCGAAGGTGACGGTGACGACGGCGTGCAGCAGACCGCCGAGCGCACCGCCGAGCATGCCGGCCAGCAGGCCGAACCACGGGTTGACGAGGTAGCCCGCCCAGGCACCGCAGAAGGTGCCGGCGACCATCATGCCTTCGAGACCGATGTTGACCACACCGGCCCGCTCGGACCAGAGGCCGCCCAGACCGGCCATGCCGATCGGCACGGCGGCGCTGAGCGCGGCGGTGACCTGCCCGGAGGAGGTCAGCGAGTGGTTGCCGGTGGCCAGGCCCACGGCGGAGAACAGCACCAGGGCGCCCGCGATCAGGAGCAGGACCACCGGCCAGGACAGCTTGCGCTTCTTCGCGGGCGCGCCCGACGCCTTCGGGCGCGCAGCGGTGGCCGTGCTCATGCGGACACCTCCTTCTTCTCAGTGGCCGCGGCGGCCTGAGCGGCGAGCTGGGCGCCGACCCGCTTCTGCTGGCGGGTCAGACCGTAGCGGCGCACCAGCTCGTACGCGACGACGACGCAGATGACGATGGTGCCCTCCATGACGCTGACGATCTCGAAGGGGAAACCGCCCTGAAGTGGCAGCACCGAGCCGGTGACGTCGAGGAAGGCGAACAGCAGCGCCGCGAAGGCCATGCCGATCGGGCTGTTGCGGCCGAGCAGGGCGACCGAGATGCCCAGGAACCCGAGGCCGGGCTGGAAGCTCTGGCCGTAGTAGTACGAGTTCTGCAGCAGTTCGGGCAGGCCGATCAGACCGGCGATGGCGCCCGAGGCCACCATCGAGATGACGACCATCCGCTTGACGTTCACGCCGGAGGCGGTCGCCGCGGACTCCGAGCGGCCGGTGGCGCGCAGGTCGAAGCCGAAGCGGGTGCGGGTCAGCACGAACTGGAAGGCCACGCCGACCAGGGCGGCGACGAAGATGAAGCCCCAGAGCGTGCCACCGGCCGTCTCCATGGAGAAGAAGTGGCTGGACTGCGAGATCGGCTCGGTCTGGATCGAGTTGCTGGTGCTGCTGACCTTCGGCGCGAAGATGCCGGGCACCAGCAGCAGGCCGACGATCGCGACCGCGATCGAGTTCAGCATGATGGTCGAGATGACCTCGCTGACGCCGCGGTAGACCTTCAGCAGACCGGCGATGCTCGCGTAGAGGCCACCGACCACCATGGCGGTGACCAGCAGCAGCGGGATCTGGATGAAGGCCGGCAGGTCGACCTTGGCGCCGACGAAGGCCGCGAACAGCGCCGCGACCTTGTACTGGCCCTCGACGCCGATGTTGAACAGGTTCATCCGGAACCCGAACGCGGCGGCCGCGGCGGCCAGGTAGTAGGTGGTGGTCCGGTTGAGGATGCCCACCTGGCCGTCCGACTTGCTGGCGTACGTGATCATCACGTTCCACGCGTCGAACGGGTTCTTGCCCGAGGTCGCCAGCAGGACGGAGCAGATCGCGACGGACAGCAGGACGGCGAGCACCGGCGCCGCCAGTGCGAGCACGATCCGCTCACCGCTGATCCGCTGCGCCAGGCTGCGCTTGGCGGCGGGGTTGGGACTGGTCATGGGTTACTCCCCCGCCTGCGGGTCGTCGGCGGTGTCGGTGTGCGGGTGCTCGTCCTCGGCCTCGGTGCCCTCCGCCGCGACGGCCTGCGCCTCGGCGACGGCCTCCGACTCGGACTCCAGGTGACCGCTGGCGGCACCGGTCATCGCGGTGCCCAGGTCCTCGGCGGTGACGGTGGCCGGGTCGGCGTCGGCGACCAGGCGGCCGCGGTAGATGACCCGGATGGTGTCGGAGAGGCCGATCAGCTCGTCCAGGTCGGCGGAGATCAGCAGGACGGCGAGGCCCTCCCGCTGGGCGGACCGGATGTGCTCCCAGATCTGCGCCTGCGCGCCGACGTCCACGCCGCGGGTGGGGTGGGCGGCGATCAGCAGCTTGGGCTGGTGGCTCATCTCGCGGCCGATGATCAGCTTCTGCTGGTTGCCGCCGGAGAGCGAGGCCGCGGTGACCTCGATGCCGGGGGTGCGGACGTCGTACTGCTCGACGATCCGCCAGGTGTCCGTACGGGCGGCGGCCGGGTCGAGCAGCAGGCCCTTGGAGTTGGGCGCCTCGGTGACGTGGCCGAGGATCCGGTTCTCCCAGAGCGGGGCCTCCAGCAGCAGGCCGTGCCGGTGGCGGTCCTCGGGGATGTAGCCGATGCCGGCCTCGCGGCGGGCCCGGGTGAGGGTGCCGGAGAGGTCCTTGCCGTCCAGGGTGACGGTGCCGCCGTCCAGCGGCAGCATGCCCATGATCGCCTCGACCAGTTCGGCCTGGCCGTTGCCCTCGACGCCCGCGATGCCGAGGATCTCGCCCTTGTGGATGCGCAGCGAGATGTCGTCCAGGACGACGCGCTCAATGCCCTCGGCGTCGGTCTTGGCGATCCGCAGGTCCTCGACGTCGAGCATCACGGTGTCGGTGACGGTCGACTCGCGGCTCTCCGGGGAGGGCAGCTCGGCACCGACCATCAGCTCGGCGAGCTGGCGGGCGGTGACGGCCTTCGGGTCCGCGTCGCCGACCGTGGTGCCGCGCCGGATGACGCTGATCGCGTCGGCCACCGCCAGCACCTCGTGCAGCTTGTGCGAGATGAAGATGACGGTGACGCCCTCGGCCTTGAGCTCGCGCAGGTTGTCGAACAGCGCGTCGACCTCCTGCGGCACGAGGACGGCCGTGGGCTCGTCGAGGATCAGGATCTTGGCGCCGCGGTACAGCACCTTGAGGATCTCGACGCGCTGGCGGTCGGCGACGCCGAGGTCCTCGACCAGGGCGTCCGGGCGCACGCCCAGGCCGTACTGGTCGGAGATCTCCTTGATCTTCGCCTTCGCCCTGGCCCCGATGCCGTGGAGCTTCTCGCCGCCGAGGACGACGTTCTCCCACACCGTGAGGTTGTCGGCGAGCATGAAGTGCTGGTGCACCATGCCGATGCCGCGGGAGATGGCGTCGCCGGGGGTGTTGAACTCGCACGGCTCGCCGTTGATCGCGATGGTGCCCTCGTCCGGCTTCTGCATGCCGTAGAGGATCTTCATCAGCGTCGACTTGCCGGCGCCGTTCTCGCCCATCAGGGCGTGCACGGTGCCCTGGCGGACGGTGAGGTTGATGTCGTGGTTGGCCACGACGCCGGGGAAGCGCTTGGTGATGCCGCGCAGTTCGACGGCCGGTGTCGCCGTCCCCGCGCTGGGGTTGCCGTCCTTGCGCAGGGGGACGGGGTCTGATGCGGTGATGGCGGTCTCCTGGTGGTCTGGAGGCGCGTCGTTGCGCTCGGAGGGCCAAGGGGTGAACGGGGGGACGGAACGGGGCCCGGGGGTACGCCTTGAGCGCACCCTGCCGGGCCCCTCCCGTGAACTGTGTCGATCGTCGAGCTGCCGGACAGGCGGCAGCCGCTGGTCGCGCCCGAGGGCGCGCGGGCCTTACTGGGCGGCCGGCGCGGTCGGGATGGTGGTGGCGCCGCTCTTGATGGCGTCGGCGGCGGCCTTCAGCTTGTCCTGGATGTCGTCGATCTTGCCGCCGGTGGTGGCGAGCGACACACCGTCGGACTTCAGGTCGAAGAGCTTGATGCCGGTGAACGGCGCGCCCTTCTTGACCGAGTCGATGTAGGCGTAGACCGCGTTGTCGACGTTCTTGACCATCGAGGTCATGATGCTGTTCTTGTACTTCGCCAGGGCCGGCTGGTTGGCCTGGTCGGAGTCGACGCCGATGGCCAGGGCGCCCTGCTTGTTGGCGACGGCCTCGATGGCGCCGTTGCCGGAGGAGCCGGCGGCGGCGTAGATGACGTCCGCGCCCTTGTCGAGCTGGCCCTGCGCGGCCTCCTTGCCCTTGTCGGGCGAGGCGAAGCCGGTGAAGTCCGGCGGGGTGGTCAGGTAGGTGGTCTCGACCTGGATGCTCGGGTCGACGGACTTCACACCCGCCTTGTAGCCGGCCTCGAACTTCTTGATCAGCTCGGACTGCACACCGCCGATGAAGCCGACGTGCTTGCTGTGGCTCTTGTTCGCGGCGGCGACACCGGCCAGGTACGAACCCTCCTGCTCGGCGAAGAGCAGCGAGGTGACGTTGGACGGCTGGTCCTTGTCGTTCGAGTCGATGATCGCGAACTTGACGTTCGGGTTGTCCTTGGCGACCTTGTTGACCGCCGGCTGGTACACGAAGCCGACCGCGACGATCGTCTTGTAGCCCGCGTCGATCAGGTTCTTGAGACGGGTCTCCTTGTCGGCCTCGGCCTCGCCCTGCTTGGCCTCGGCCTCGGTCACGGAGACGCCCAGGTCCGACTTGGCCTTGTCCAGACCACGAGCGGCGGAGTCGTTGAACGACTGGTCGCCACGGCCGCCGATGTCGTAGGCCATGCCGACCTTGAGCGAGTCGGACGACCCCGAGGAGGCGTTGTTGTCGGTGCTCTTTGCGCCGCAAGCGGCGAGCGAGGCCATGCCCAGGGAACCCGAGAGCACAACCGCGGCGAGCTTCATTGAACGGCGCAAGGGAGTATCTCCTTCTAACACGCAACCGTTTGGCGTGATCGGACGCCACCGTAACGCGCGTAGAACACGGTTGTGTTACGGGGTGCCGGAGCGTTCGGGTTGTTATCAAACCGTGGTCTGAAGGGTCGCCCCGAGGCTCTTTTCCCGTGCGCCGACGGCGATCCGAGACTTGGTCCGGCTCAGTTTACGGAACCGGTCCGAGCCTCCGGATCTCGACGGTTCGATCACGTGTCGATCGCATACTCCCTGGTCACGGCCGGTCCGGGTCGTCCTCCAGAGCCAGAGCCGCGAACAGCTCCACCCCGACGCCGATCGCCCGCTCGTCCACGTCGAACCGGCCCTGGTGCAGATCCCGGACGGTGGGGTCGCCGGGGGCGCGCACCCCGAGTCGGGCCAGCGCGCCCGGGGCGTGCTCCAGGTACCAGGAGAAGTCCTCGCCGCCCAGGCTCTGTTCGGTGCCCTCCACCACCTGGCCACCGTCCCGGCCGAAGCGGGCGGTCATCGCCGCCTCCAGCCGCGCCACCGAGACCGCCTCGTTCACCACCGGCGGCACCCCGCGGTGGTAGTCCAGCGTCCACTTGGCCCGGTAGGTCTCGGCGAGCTTGGCGATCAGCTCGTGCAGCAGGTCCGGCGCCTCGCGCCAGCCGTCCAGCTCCAGGCAGCGGACGGTGCCCTCCAGTTCGGCGTGCTGCGGGATGACGTTCGGCGCGGAGCCGGAGGCGATCCGGCCCCAGACCAGGCTGACGCCCCAGCGCGGATCCATCCGGCGGGCCAGCGCACCCGGCAGGTCGGCGGCCGCCCTGGCGACCGCCGTCACCAGATCGGTGGTCAGGTGCGGGCGGGCGGTGTGCCCGCCGGGGCCGTCCAGGTGCAGCACCAGGCGGTCGCAGGCCGAGGTGATCGCGCCGACCCGCAGGGCGATCCGGCCGACCTCCACCTTCGGGTCGCAGTGCACCGCGAAGATCCGGCCGACGCCCTCCATCCCACCGGCGCTGATGACGTCCAGCGCACCGCCCGGCATGACCTCCTCGGCGGGCTGGAACACCAGCCGGACCGGGCGGCGCAGTTCGCCGGTGCGGACGGCCTCGGCGAGCACCAGGCCGAGACCGAGCACCACCGAGGTGTGCACGTCGTGGCCGCAGGCGTGGGCCCGGCCGGGGACGGTCGAGCGGTACGGCACCTCGGTCTTGGCGTCGTCGATCGGCAGCGCGTCGATGTCGGCGCGGAAGGCCAGGAACTCGGTGCCCGGGGCGGTGCCGGGCGGGACGACGTCCACCAGCAGGCCGGTGCCACCGGGCAGCACCCGCGGCTCCAGGCCCGCCGCGACCAGCCGGTCGCGCAGCAGGTTGGTGGTGCGGAACTCCTGGCGCCCCAGCTCCGGGTGCCGGTGCAGATCACGGCGGAAGGCGATCAGCTCGGGCTCCAGCCTCCTCACCCTGTCGCGCAGTTCGGCGGTGGGGCGTGCGGCGGCGAGAGTGGCGCCCGACTGGGTGGGCTCAGGACGGTTCATCTCCCCAATCGTAGGCCTGTTGGGGGGATTTGGCCCGACTTCCGGAAAACTAGTCCCCGGATGGGCGCATACCGGCTGGACAGGTGGGTATGACATCTCGTTTCGGCCGCCCTTCCCCGAGTTGTTGCCCAGTGCAACGATCCACCGGGACGGCGGTCACGCCCGTCACCCACACGATGGACTCGGCGGGTTGACGCCCACTCAACCGGACGGTGTCGGGGCGGCGACCCGGGAGCGACGACTCAGAACCGCTCCACCGGGACGTACGTCCCCCACACCCCGCGCAGCGCGTCGCACACCTCGCCGACGGTGGCCCGGGCGGCCAGCGCCTCCTTCATCGGGTACAGCACGTTCTCCGGTCCCTCGGCGGTGCGGCGCAGCGCGTCCAACGCCCGGGCGACGGCGGTCGAGGAGCGCTCCGCCCGCAGCCGTACCAGCCGCTCGGCCTGCCGCCGCTCGATCTCCGGGTCCACCCGCAGCGGCTGGTACGGCTCCTCCTCGTCCAGCCGGAAGCGGTTGACCCCGACCACCGTCCGCTCGCCGGAGTCGGTCTCCTGCTGGAGGCGGTAGGCGGTGCGCTCGATCTCGCCCTTCTGGAAGCCCTGTTCGATCGCGGCCACCGCGCCGCCGTACTCCTCGACGCGGGCCATCAGCGCCAGCGCGGCGGCCTCCACCCGGTCGGTCAGCGACTCGACCGCGTAGGAGCCGGCGAAGGGGTCGACGGTGGCCGTCACGTCGGTCTCGTGGGCGAGCACCTGCTGGGTGCGCAGGGCGAGGCGGGCGGCCTTCTCGGTGGGCAGCGCGATCGCCTCGTCGAAGCTGTTGGTGTGCAGCGACTGGGTGCCGCCGAGCACCGCGGCGAGGGCCTGCACCGAGACCCGGACCAGGTTCACCTCGGGCTGCTGGGCGGTGAGCTGCACCCCGGCGGTCTGGGTGTGGAAGCGCAGCATCAGCGAGCGCGGGTCGCGGGCGCCGAACTCCTCGCGCATGATCCGGGCCCAGATCCGGCGCGCGGCACGGAACTTGGCGACCTCCTCCAGCAGGGTGGTGCGGGCCACGAAGAAGAAGGAGAGCCGGGGGGCGAAGTCGTCCACGGCCATTCCGGCGGCGAGCGCGGTGCGGACGTAGGCGATGCCGTTGGCCAGGGTGAAGGCGATCTCCTGCGCGGGGTCGGCCCCCGCCTCGGCCATGTGGTAGCCGGAGATGGAGATGGTGTTCCAGCGCGGGATCTCGGCCCGGCAGTACCGGAACACGTCCGCGACCAGCCGCAGCGAGGGCTGCGGCGGGAAGATGTAGGTGCCGCGGGCGATGTACTCCTTCAGCACGTCGTTCTGGACCGTGCCGGTGAGCGCGGAGGCCGCCACCCCCTGGGCCTCGCCGACCAGTTGGTAGAGGAGCAGGAGCAGCGCGGCGGGCGCGTTGATGGTCATCGAGGTGGACACCCCGCCGAGCGGGATGCCGTCGAACAGCACCGCCATGTCCTCGACGCCGTCCACGGCCACGCCGACCTTGCCGACCTCCCCGGCGGCGAGCGGCGCGTCCGAGTCGTAGCCCATCTGGGTGGGCAGGTCGAAGGCCACCGAGAGGCCGGTGCCGCCGCCCGCGATCAGTTGCCGGTAGCGGGCGTTGGACTCGGCGGCGGTGCCGAAGCCCGCGTACTGGCGCATCGTCCACGGCCTGCCCGTGTACATCGTCGGGTAGACGCCCCGGGTGTACGGGTACTCCCCCGGCCGGCCCAGCCGGGTGGCCGGATCCCAGCCGGCCAGCGCCTCGGGGCCGTACAGCGGCTCGATCGGGAAGCCGGATTCGGAGAGACGGTCGGGGCGCGGCTCGGCTGCCATGGGTCCCTCCACGGGGATCGGCGACTGGGAGCTGGTCGATCCTCGCAATGTAGAACGCCACCGGGCGGCGGGGCCGCAGACGCGGTTGAGATGATCGGGTGAACGACCGATGAGCCCCCAGGGAGTGGCAATGACCGAGCAGAAGGTGGCCGTGGTCACCGGTGCCAGCAGCGGAATCGGCGCGGCGACCGCCCGCCGGCTGGCCGCCGAGGGCTTCGACGTGGTGCTGACCGCCCGCAGGACGGACCGGATCGAGGCGCTGGCCAAGGAGATCGGCGGCCGCGCCCACACCCTGGACGTCACCGACCGGGCCGCCGTGGACGCCTTCGCGGCCGGGATCGGCCGGGTGGACGTGCTGGTGAACAACGCCGGCGGCGCGATCGGCGCCGAGAGCGTCGAGCACGGCGACCCGGCCGACTGGCGGGCCATGTACGAGGTGAACGTGCTCGGCGTGCTGCACATGACCCAGGCGCTGCTGCCCGCCCTGCGCGCCACCGGCGACGGCACCGTGCTGGTGCTGTCCTCGACCGCCGCGCTGGCCGCGTACGAGGGCGGCGGCGGGTACGTCGCCGCCAAGCACGCCGCGCACACCATCGCGGCGACGCTGCGGCTGGAGCTGTGCGGGGAGCCGATCCGGGTGATCGAGATCGCGCCCGGCATGGTGAAGTCCGAGGGCTTCGCGGTCACCCGCTACCGCGGTGACGAGGAGAAGGCCGCGGCCGTGTACGCGGGCGTGGCCGAGCCGCTGACCTCGGAGGACATCGCGGACACCGTGGCGTGGGCGGTCACCCGGCCCTCGCACGTGAACATCGACCTGCTGGTGGTCCGCCCCCGGGCGCAGGCCGCCAACCACAAGGTCCACCGCGGCTGACCCGAACGGGTACAAGGCCCGGGGGGTCAAGATCGAACGTGTCCTGACCGAGTGGTACACACATGCGATGAAGACCTTCCGGGCCGCCCGCCCCCGCGTCCTGCTGACCGCGCTCGCGGCAGGCACCCTGCTCCTCACCGCCGCCTGCGACGGGACCACCGGGCCGGCCCGCGACAAGGCCGCCGACGCCGCCCCGGGCCCGACGACCACCGCCGCGTCCAAGCCCTCCGGTGAGGCCGACCCGGCGCTCGCGCTCTTCTACGGCCAGCAGATCGGCTGGGGCTCCTGCCCCTCCGACGGGACCGCCGAGGGTGAGGACGAGGCCGACCTCTCCACGATGCGGTGCGGAAAGCTGCACGTCCCGCTCGACTACGCCCACCCCGCCGCCGACGCGATCGACCTGGCGCTGGTCAAGTACCCGGCCGCCAAGCCCGATCAGCGGATCGGCTCGCTGATGGTCAACCCGGGCGGCCCCGGCGGCTCCGGCGTCGACATGGTCAGGTCCGGTGCCAAGGAGTTCGCCGGCGCCCTGCACGACCGCTTCGACGTGATCGGCTTCGACCCGCGCGGCACCGGCGCCAGCTCGCCGGTGCTCTGCCTGGACGACAAGCGGCGCGACGAGCAGTCCCAGGTGGACGAGCCGCTGGACCCGGCCGCCCGCAAGGCCTCCTCCGACCGGCAGAACGCCGAGTACATCGCCGCCTGCCAGGCCAGGTCCGGCAAGCTGCTGCCCTTCGTCGGCACCCGCAACACCGCCCGCGACCTGGACGTGCTGCGCGCCGCCGTCGGCGACCGGAAGCTCAACTACCTCGGCGTCTCGTACGGCACCTACCTGGGCTCGCTGTACGCCGAGGAGTTCCCGCAGAACACCGGCCGGCTCGTCCTGGACGGCGCCGTCGACCCGGCCGCCGACAACCTGGACTCCGTGGTCAAGCAGCGGATCGGCTTCGAGACCTCCTTCCGGCGCTTCGCCGCCGACTGCGCCGAGAACCACGCCGACGAGTGCCCGCTCGGCACAGACTCCGCCCTCGCCGCCACCAGGGCCGCCGACTTCCTGGACGGCCTGGCCGACCACCCGCTGCCCACCAGGGACGGCCGCAAGGTCGGCCGCGACCTGGCCTGGAACGGCGTCACCGCGGCCCTCTACGGCGACCAGACCCAGTCCTGGCAGTACCTGCGGGTCGGCCTCGGCATGGCGATGACCATGAAGCGCGGCGACATGCTGCTGGCCTACTCCGACAGCTACCGGGAGCGCGACGAGAACGGCCACTACTCGCCGATGGAGTCCGCGCACGCCGCGATCAGCTGCGCCGACGGCGCGGCGCCGGCGCCCTCCCCCGAACGCGCCCGGGCCGTGGCCGAGGAGCTCCAGGAGAAGGCCCCGCTGATGAACCGGGGCGTCGCGACCGAGGACTTCACCGAGGCGTCCTGCAAGGGCTGGCCGTACCAGTCCCCCGAGAAGCCGCACACCATCCGGGCCGAGGGCGCCGCGCCGATCCTGGTGGTCGGCACCACCGGCGACCCGGCCACCCCGTACTCCTCGGCCGAGACGCTGGCCAAGGGCTTCGCGAAGGCCACCCTGCTCACCCTGGTGGGCGAGGGCCACGGCGCCTTCGGCAAGGGCAACGCCTGCATCGACCAGGCGATGCAGGCCTACCTGACCGAGGGCACCATGCCGGCCGAGGGGACCCGCTGCTCCTGAGCCGCGCCACGGCCGGGGCGGGTGAGGAACGGGGAGGGCGGTGACACGAAAGTGTCAACGTCACAACTTGATAGCTCGTCCGGATGAATTCCGCGTGCGCCCTCCCCAACTGATGACGGCTCAACTACCTTTGAACCA
>NZ_JAFLNG010001079.1 GCF_017427025.1 Streptomyces sp. FH025 | reverse complement strand
GGGGACGCTGCTCCGGATGCCCGCGGAGCGGCTGTTGCCCGGGGCGAAGAGCCGCTCGGTGAAGCCCGTCTCCCAACGCCTGGCCTCCCCGTCGAAAGCCCCGTACTCGTCGTACCCGGCTATGAACTCCCGGTCCGCCACGCCGAGTCGGGCGACCAGCTGGGCGGGGACGGCCTCGGGGTAGAGCTGCCGGGTGTGGTGCAGTGCGTAGCGGACGCTGGGCAGGCAGCCGTAGCGGTCGGCCCGCTCGGCGAGTGCGTGCAGGGCCGGTTCGTCGGCTTCGGCGAACAGCAGGGCCAGATCAAGGAACTTGAGGACGGTCAGGTCCTTGCCGATCTCGATGTAGTAGAGGGTGGTCGCCTCCACGTGGATCTGGACGCAGGCGTCGAGGAGTTGGTCGGCCGGGTCGAGCATCCGGGAGGGCTCGCCGTACAGGGTGGTCGCCACGGCCCGGTCCAGGAAGTCGCCCGAGTCGGCCGCGATGCCCGAGCTCTGCTGGAAGAGGCTGAAACAGGTGTCCAGGATGAACAGTTCGACGTCGTCACGGTGGGCGGGCTTGATGTACGGCAGAGCCACGTTGGACAGGTTGACCTGCCAGAACAGCCGGGTGCCCCGGTCGAAGGGCACCACCCGTTCGCCGTCGCGGGACTGGTGGCCCTGCCGGTAGCCGAGCCCGTCCACCACCTGCTCGAAGGCCGGAAGCGTCTCCCGGCGCAGCAGGACGTCGAGGTCGCCCGTCCGCCGGGCGCCCGGGTCGCGGTAGACGCCTTCGGTCATCACCGGTCCCTTGCGGATGGCGTAGGGGATCGCGGCGGTGTCGAGTGCGCGCAGGACCTTCGCCCGTTGAAGGTCCCCGCCGTCTGCCGGATCGTCGACAAGGGGGGTAACGGGCGGAGTCGGCGGGTGGTGGGGATGCACTCGAAGTCCGGGGCGATCGGGCCGATGGCACCCGTGGTGCGCGTGTCAAGCCTCCCGATCGCATGAACACGGCCGCCAAGCGCACGCCGAAACCACCGCGAGGCCCGCGCCACCGCGGTGAACCGGGGGCGCTACCCGCGCCGTACCAACCGGCCCAGCAGCGCGATGCCTTCGGTGATGTCGGCGGGCGAGCCGGCCGCGTAGCCGAGGACCAGGCCCGGCGGGTAGGGCAGGCGGGCGTGCCAGGAGAGCGGCTGCGCCTTGACGCCGAGGGCCAGCGCGGCGGTGGCCAACTCGGTGTCCCTGCATCCGAGTTCCTCCGGCAGTGTCAGCATCAGGTGCAGCCCGGCGGCCGCTCCGTGCACCGTGGCGGCGGGGAGGTGGGTGCGGATGGCGGCGATCATCGCGTCCCGGCGGCGACGGTGGCGGCGGCGCAACAGCCTCAGGTGGCGGTCGAGTTCGCCGGACTCCATCAGGCGCGCCAGCACCAGCTGGGGCAGCACCGGGTTGCCGAGGTCGGCGAAGCGCTTGGCCTCCAGGACGGCGTCGCACAGGTGCGGGGGCACCAGCAGCCAGCCGGTGCGCAGCGCGGGGGCGAGCAGCTTGGAGATGCTGCCCGCGTAGCAGACCTGGCCCGACAGGGTGGCCCGGAGGGCGGGCAGCGGCGGGCGGTCGTAGCGGTGTTCGGCGTCGTAGTCGTCCTCGATGACGAGGCCTCCCTCGCTCGCCCAGCCGAGGAGTTCGCGGCGCCGGTCGCCGCCGAGGACGACGC
>NZ_JAFLNG010001078.1 GCF_017427025.1 Streptomyces sp. FH025 | reverse complement strand
AGGCGAGACCTCAAACTCACACCATCGAGTGACGATCACCCATCTCCCACCCCCGAAACGCTCATCTCTCGTATCGTCCCCATGCACCTAGCCGAAAGGCTCTTCATGGACATCACGGACAGCGAGATCCTCCTCGAACTGTTCCTCGCCCTGGAAACCCCTGAGGGGCTCCGAGCTCAACTCCTCGACGGCGACATCCTCATCGAGCTCCCTTTCGACGGCTATCACTGCCACCTCATCAGCAGCCTGACCGATCAGGTCTACGGCAAGTCCGCCATCGACATGCAGATGTCCGAGCACAAGGGACTTCGCCTTGTCACTGGAGGGCACCACCCTCCGAACCACGTCATCCCCCATGCCACGTTCGTCCCCGACGATCTCCGTCTCTTCCAAGGCGCCCCGCCCTGGATGGAACCAGACGGCGTCGCCATGGTGGCGGAGGTGACGTCCAACAAGCCCGACCAGGACCGGATCGCCAAACGCCACTGCTACGCCCGGGCCGGGATCCCGCTCTACCTCCTCATCGACCGCGAGAAGTCGCAGGTCAGTCTCTTCAGCAAGCCGCACCGCGAGGAGTACACCGAGGTCCACCTGGCCGCCTTCGGCGAACCGCTCGCCCTCCTCGCCCCGTTCGACTTCGAGCTCGACACCAAGGACTTCCTCTAGGAACCACAAAACGGCCCGCACCCCCCGTCAGGGGTGCGGACCGTTTGGCATGGTGCCGCCAGGGTCAGCCGCGGGTGGCCATGGCGCGGAGGAAGAAGGTGAGGTTGGCCGGGCGCTCGGCGAGGCGGCGCATGAAGTAGCCGTACCACTCCTGGCCGTACGGGAGGTACACGCGCATCGTGTTGCCCTCGCCGGCGAGGCGCAGCTGCTCCTCGGGGCGGATGCCGAACAGCATCTGGTACTCGAAGGAGTCCCGCTTGCGGCCGTTCCACTGGGCCAGCTGGCCGGCGATCTTGATCATGTTGGGGTCGTGCGAGGCGATCATCGGGTAGCCCTCGCCGGCCATCAGGATCTTCAGCGCGCGGACGTACGCGAGGTCGACCTCGTGCTTGCCCTGGAAGGCGACCGACTCGGGCTCCTTGTAGGCGCCCTTGCACAGGCGCACGCGCGAGCCGGGGCCGGAGAACTCGCGGCAGTCGGCCTCGGTGCGGCGCAGGTAGGCCTGGAGCACGACGCCCAGCCAGGGGAAGTCCTGCCGCAGCTCCCGCGCGATGGAGAGGGTGGAGTCCGTGGTGGTGTGGTCCTCCATGTCGAGGGTCACCGTGGTGCCCGCGTCGGCGGCGGCCTCGCAGATGCGGCGGGCGTTCTCCAGCGCGATCTTCTCGCCGTCCACCGGCAGGAACTGGCCGACGGCCGACAGCTTGACCGACACCTCGGCGCCGGCCGCGAGGCCGGTCTCCTTGAGGGCCTTGAGCAGGTGCTCGTAGGCCTCGGCGGTGCCGGCGGCCTGGCCGGCGTCCTGGGTGTCCTCACCGAGGTGGTCCAGGGTGACCTTGCGGCCGGTGGCGACCAGGTCGTCGGTGGCGGTGATCGCGGCGTCGAGGACGTCGCCGGCGACGAAGCGCTCGACTATCGCGTGGGTCGGCGGGAACTTCTCGACCACGGTGCGGACCTGCGGGGACCGGGAGGCCGCGAGAAGGGCGGAACGGAGCATCGTGACTCCTGGAGCTGGTGTTTCCAAGGG
>NZ_JAFLNG010001077.1 GCF_017427025.1 Streptomyces sp. FH025 | reverse complement strand
CTGCCAGCACCGAGTAGCCGTCGTTGGCCAGGTAGTAGGCGTCGTACGTGCCGGCGCCGTTCAGCTTGGTCGTGGAGAGGGTGACCGCGCCGCTCTGGTTCGGCGTGTAGGACCAGGTCAGCGCGGACTGGGAGCCAGGGGTCACGCCCGCGGGGTAGATGCCGACCCAGTTCTTCGCGCCGGCCTGCGAGGCGTTCGGCACGGCGTAGCGGAGAGTGACGTTGCCGCCGTTCGCCACCGCGTTCAGGGTGCCGGTGAGCGTCGGCGTGGCCGCCGTGGACGGCGCGAAGGCGGCGTTGAGGGGCGTCGCGTAGGTGTCGTTTCCGGTCAACCCCGGCAGGCCGAGGGCGGCTTCCATGGTGCGGCCGATGCCGTAGTGGTCGTAGTGCAGCGGGCTGCTGGTCCCGGCCGGGACGGTGCCCTGCGAGCCGACGACGACGGTGGCGACGTGGTTGTAGGCCTCGTTCTGGCTCTCGTCCCAGGTCAGGAGGAGCAGGGAGCGCTCCTGGGTCCAGGCCGGGGAGGAGAGCACGGGGGCGAGGGTCTGCTTCAGCCAGCCGTCCTGCACTTTCAGGCTGGTGGCGCTGCCGTTGCCGGAGGCCTCGCCGTCGTAGTAGTCGTCGGCGGCGATCCAGGAGAAGTTCGGCGTGGTGGCCGCGGACCGCAGGTCGGTGGTGAGCTGCGAGGTGTCGAAGAGGTGCGCCGCGCAGCGGGCCGGATTGCCGCTGACGTTCGTGTAGTTGATGAACGGCGCGTCGTCGGGCATGTAGTAGCTGTCGTAGTTCTTGTTCGTGTTGCAGGGCGTGCCCATGCCCTGCTCGTAGGCCTTCCAGGTCTTGCCGGCCTCCTCGATCGTGTCGCCGAGGTGGCGCTGGGGGGAGTTGATGTTGGGCCAGTAGGTGGCGCCCTTGGTGTAGGTGTCGCCGCCGGCGATGGCGAGGTAGTTCTCGTCGCTCGGGTGGTAGACGGCGCGGGCGTCGGTGAGGGTGGCGCCCTGGGACATCAGGCTGTGGATGAACGGCGTGTCCGCCGGGTCGTTCATGATCTGGGAGTAGTCGGTGTTCTCCATCATGACGACGAACACGTGGTCGTAGCCCGGCACGGCGGACGCGGGCGGGGTCAGCGGCGCGGGCGCGGCGACCGGGGTGTCGAGAGTGAGCGAGAGGTTGTCCAGGTAGCCGGTCTCGTTCGAGGTGGACAGGAACTGCACCTCGACCTGGATCGAGCGGGTCCCGGCCGGGACCGCTCCGGTGGTGCTGCGGGAGAGGAACCGGGTGCTCAGGCCGCGGTCGGTCGCGGAGACGGTCGGCAGCTTCGCGGTGGCGCCGAGCGGGCGCCCGTCGGCGTCCTGGAAGTGCAGGCTGACGGTGGCGTAGCCGCTATAGGCGGCCCAACCACCGAGCCAGCCCGAGAGGTTGTAGTGCACCCCGCCGGCGTCGATCGCCGTGGCGGCCGAGGAGACGCTGACGGTCTGCGCCATCGCGCCGTCGCCGAAGTTGCCCGGCCCGAAGAAGGCCTTGCCGGGCGTGCGGCCGTCGTTCGGCAGGCCGAAGGAGCCCGCGGAGTGGCACATGACGTCGATGCCGCCGGCCTCGACCGTCCAGCCGGGGGCGGTGCTGGCGGCGCTCCAGTCGTTGGTGCAGTAACCGCCGGCCTCCGCGTCGCCGTTGACGATCAGGTTGCCGCTGCCCCC
>NZ_JAFLNG010001076.1 GCF_017427025.1 Streptomyces sp. FH025 | reverse complement strand
GCCATCGCCGCACGCGCCGCCTCCGGGCTGGGGCCCGCGGGCGCCGCAGAGGCCCCGACGGTGGAGGTGCGGCGGGTGCGCGGATCGACGCCGGCGGGTGCCTCACGCAACTGCGGCACCAGGCTCGCCTGGCGCACCCGGCGGGGCAACTGCTCAGGGCCGTCGCCGAATTGGGAGAAGGCAGTCCGGGGTTCACCGGCCCCGGGCCACGCCTCCGCCGGCACGGGCGCGGTCACCGCGCGGCGCGGCTCCAACTGCGGCTGCGGCTGCGGCTGCGGCACGGACGGTGCGGCAGGGGCCGGAGCACCGCCGGCGGGCGGGAAGCTGCGCGGGATCGGCCAGGCGCCCGGCGCGGGTGCGGCGGGCGCGGCGGGCGCGGCCTGGACGGGCGGTGCCTGAACGGGCGGTGCCTGAACGGGCGCGGGCGCCGGGGCCGGCACCTCCATCGCCGGGGCGTCTCCCCCAGGCACAGCCACGGGCACGCCCACCGGGGCGGCCATCGGCGCCGCCATGGGGGCGGCCGCAGCGAACCCGCCCGCCGTCGCCCGCCGCTCCAGCTTGTCCAGACGCGCCTGGAGCGACAGCTCGTCGCTGTACGCGCCCGGCAGCATCACCCGGGCGCAGATCAGCTCCAGCTGCAACCGCGGCGCCGCGTTGCCGCGCATCTCGGTCAGCCCGGTGTTGACGAGGTCGGCCGCCCGGCTCAGCTCGGCCGCGCCGAACGCGTCCGCCTGCGCCTGCATCACCGCGATCCGGTCGGCCGGGGCGTCGATCAGCCCCTTCTCCCCCGCCTCCGGCACAGTGGCGAGGATCACCAGGTCGCGCAGCCGCTCCAACAGGTCGGTGACGAAGCGGCGCGGGTCGTGCCCGCCCTCGACCACCCGGTCGATCACCTGGAACACCGTCGCCCCGTCGTGCGCGGCGAAGGCGTCCACCACCTCGTCCAGCAGCGCCGAGTCGGTGTACCCGAGCAGCGCCGTGGCCATCTGGTAGGTGACGCCCTCCTCGCCGGCGCCGGCCAGCAGCTGGTCCATGACCGACATCGAGTCACGCACCGAGCCCGCGCCGGCCCGTACCACCAGCGGGAACACCGGGTCCTCGACCTGGATGCCCTCGCGTCCGCACACGTCCGCCAGGTAGTCGCGCAGCGTGCCGGGCGGGACCAGCCGGAACGGGTAGTGGTGCGTCCGGGACCGGATCGTCCCGATCACCTTCTCCGGCTCGGTGGTCGCGAAGATGAACTTGAGGTGCTCCGGCGGCTCCTCGACCACCTTGAGCAGCGCGTTGAACCCGGCCGAGGTCACCATGTGCGCCTCGTCCAGGATGAAGATCTTGTACCGGCTGTGCACCGGCGCGAAGAACGCCCGCTCGCGCAGCTCGCGCGCGTCGTCCACACCACCGTGCGAGGCCGCGTCGATCTCGATCACGTCGATCGAGCCGGGCCCGCCGGTCGCGAGGTCCCGACAGGACTGGCACTCCCCACAGGGCGTCGGAGTCGGCCCCTGCTCACAGTTCAGGCAACGGGCCAGGATGCGCGCGCTCGTCGTCTTGCCACAGCCACGCGGCCCGCTGAACAGGTACGCGTGGTTGACCCTGTTGTTGCGCAGGGCCTGCTGGAGCGGAGCGGTCACGTGCTCCTGCCCGATGACCTCCGCGAAGGTCTCGGGGCGGTAGCGGCGGTACAGGGCTAGGGAC
>NZ_JAFLNG010001075.1 GCF_017427025.1 Streptomyces sp. FH025 | reverse complement strand
TTTCAAAGTGCTACCACGCCACTCTGGCATATCCTGGTTTTAATAAGCAACCGCCTGTTCGGCGGGTACGCTGAGCGCCGACCGGCTGAGAGGTGGGATGAAGTGCCGAAGCGCACCACGCACGAGGAGTCGGCCTGTGGGGTCGCCCGTCCGCTCGACGTGGTCGGCGACGGCTGGACGCTGCTGATCGTCCGCGACGCCTTCGACGGGCTGCGCCGCTTCGGCCAGTTCCAGAAGAACCTCGGGCTGGCCAAGAACATCCTCTCGGCGCGCCTGGCCAACCTGGTCGCGAACGGCGTGTTCGAACTCGCCCCGGCCGCCGACGGCAGCCCGTACCAGGAGTACGTGCTGACCGAGAAGGGCCGTGCGCTGTTCCCCGTGATCACCGCGCTGCGGCAGTGGGGCGACCAGTGGTTCTTCGCCGAGGGCGAGCCCCGGGCCCGGCTGGTCGACCGCGCGTCGGGCGAGCCCGTCGCCCAGGTGGAGGTCCGTGCGACGGACGGTCGGGTGCTCGGACCCGAGGACGCCCGGGTACTGCTGCCCTGAGCTTCAGTGGTTCGGGCCGGTCGGGTTCGGCGCGGTGGTGGCCTTCGGCGCGGTGGTGGCGGGGGCTTTGGCGGTGCTGGTGCTGGTCGTCGTGGCGTGGGTCCGCGGTGTCTGCGTTCTTGGTGTCTGAGTCCTTGGCGTCTGGGTGTTCGGCGTCTGGGGGCGCTCCGGGGTGGTCGCCGGTGTCGTGGCGGGCGCGGGAGCCGTGGTCGCGGTGGAGGGCTCGCCGGGAATGGTCGGGATGATGGCCGGGCCCGTTTCGCTCGGAGGTTCGGAGGTCGAAGGCTCGGAGGGGGTCGCGGCGCTGGGGGTCGCGGCGTGGGTCGTGGCGTGGGAGGCCGGACGGGAGGGCGTGGCGCCGGATGAGGCGGGCCGCGAGGCGCCCGGGGACTTCGGCCCGGACGTCGCACCGGGCGCCGAGGGTGTCGATGGGTGCGTCGGCGAGGGTGTCGGCGTGGGTGTCGGCGCAGGCGTAGGCGTAGGCATGGGTGTGGGCGTGGGCGTGGGTGTGGGTGTGGCCGTGGGCGGCCTCCACGGGACCGGCGGCGGGACGCCCGGTGCCAAGGGGCCGCTCGGCGGCTCGGCGTTGCGGTCCACCACCTCGGCCCGCCCGGTCAGCCGGGAGAACCAGCCGCCCGTCTCGATGTTCACCAGGACGATCTCGGCCACCGGCTGCGGCGCCGGGACCACCATGACCAGCGCGGTCGGTGCGAATCCGGCCCAGGCCTTCCCGGTGTACCGGGCGTCGCTCACCGGCACCGCCGGCTTCAGCGGATTGCCGCAGGCGCAGCGCACCCGGGGCACGCCCCGGGGGTCCACCAGGACGGCGGTGCCCGCCTCCAGCACGGACTGGTACTCGACCACGGCGCCGCTCTTGTAGCTGTGGTTGGTCACCCGGGCGTCCACCCGCAGGTACGCCGAGGTCAGCGAGCGCAGGTAAGCCGGGATCGCCGACTGGTCGATTCCCGCCGCCGAGGCCCAGGCGCGCCCGGCGTCCCCGCTGGACACCATCGTGATCAGCTGCTCGGTGTCGCAGCTGGACCGGCCCATCGTGCCGCCGTACAGCCCGGCCGAACCGCCCTGCACGTCGTGCAGGGCGGCGGGCGAGCCACCGCCCGGCTGCTGCGCCGCCGGGGCGGTCGGCGGGTGGGCG
>NZ_JAFLNG010001074.1 GCF_017427025.1 Streptomyces sp. FH025 | reverse complement strand
CGCCGGTCGACCGCCGCCGTGCTCGACCTGCCCCGAATAGGGCGGCCCGGAGGAGATCGTGCAGCCCTCGACCGGCAGTTCCTCGATCGTCTCGTTCGCGGCGGCGGGCACGCCGAGCCAGCGGACGGCCGTGGCGACCGCCGCCCGGGCCTGGCGCAGCCCGGGCGCGCCCCAGCCCAGGAGCTCGACCGCGAGCCCCGGCGCGACCAGCAGCCGTCGGTAGTGGCGGCCCGAGGCCGGGTCGGCCACGCTCGGGCCGACCGCCCGCAGCGCCGCCGTCATCCGGACCCGGGCGCACTCGTGCCCGCCGTTCGCCGAACCGACCCGGTCGTAGAGGTAACCGAGGTAGTACGGTCGGCCGATCGCGGCCTGGGCCTCCTCGCCCGCCTCCCGGGCCAGGGCGGCGGCTGGGTCCCCGTCGTCCTCCGGCTCCAGCGAGCCTCCGGGCAGGGAGCAGATCCCGTCCCTGGGGTTGACCAGGGTCAGCACCCGCCCGTCCGGGACGAAGAGCCAGCCCCAGGACTGCTTCACCGGCAGCCCGTCCGGCACTTGCTCACCCGGCCGCCACGGCCAGCCCGCCGTGGGGCGTCGGCGCACCTTCCCGAGCAGCTCGGCGATCTCCGCCGTGAACTCGATCCGGCCCATGCCGTGCGCCCCTCTCGCTGTCAGGCCCGCCGGACCTGCGGAGCACGGTTCGGAGCGGAGCGGCCGGAGCGGCGGTGTGGGGTACCGAACGCTCCTGCTGTTGATCTTCTCCGATCTTCCCCGAACAGGCGGTCGATGAACAGTCCCCAGCGCCGCATGGTGGATGCGGAGGCCGCGAACGCCCTGATCACACCAGCGGCCCACCTCCTTCCCCGGCCCCGGGGAAGCCCTCGGCCGGGAACCCGGGCAACGGGAACCCGGGCCGCGGCACCACCCCGGGCGGGAAGGGCAACCCGCGCGCCGCGTCGTCGGCCAGCTCGTCGAACACCTCGTGCGCCGTCATCGGCCGCAGCCGCCCGCCGACCAGCGCCCAACCGCGCACCAGCTGACCGCCCGCCACAGCACCCGACACGCCGCCCGGCACGCCGCCCGCCGGATCGCCGTGCAGCAGCAGCGCCCCCTCGCCGCCGGAGGCCAGCCCCGCCGCGAGCGTGACGCAGAACGCCTCCGCGTCCCGCCCGGCGGGGGCGAGGCACCCGGACTCCACGCAGACGTCCACCGCCGAGGTGAGCTGCTCACCGTCCTCCGGCCCGTGGCAGCGCAGCGTCAGAAGGTGGCAGCCCTCCCCCGCGCCCTCGGCCAGCGCCAGGTAGACCGACGTCACGTACCGCATCACCACCGCCATCCGCCGCTGCCCGGCCGGGTCGTCGCCGACCGCATCCAGCAGGGCCGCGCAGGCGACGGACATCCGCACCCGCGCCCGGTGGTCGTCCAGCAGCACCGGGAGCAGCTCGGCCAGCCGCTCCCCCGCGTAGACGAACGGCTCCCCGGCCAGCTCCGGATCGCCCGCGTACGCGACACGGGCGGCGGGCGCCCGGGGGTCGAGCCCGAGCGCGTCGCAGTAGTCCTCGAAGTCGGCCGCCTCCAGCACCCGCAGGTGCACCTCCAGCCCCTGTTCGTACAGGGCGTTCAGCTGCTCCTCGGCCCGCCGCAGGTAGTCCCGGTGCCCGACCGCGCCGAACAGCCCGTACCGGGCCAGCCCGGCGAAGTCGGCCGCCTC
>NZ_JAFLNG010001073.1 GCF_017427025.1 Streptomyces sp. FH025 | reverse complement strand
CGCCCGCGTGACCGTGGCCCAGGCCGTGGTCGCTCTTGAGCCAGGCGACGAGTTCCATGTGCCGGGTCAGCGGCGAGGCGCGGATGAGGTCCTTCCATTCCCCGATCGGGCGGCCGTACGCCTTCTCGATGGAGGGGAAGGAGGAGGCGGGGCCCTTCACGGGTGCGGCGGTCACGGCCGGGGTCCTTTCAAACTCTGGCAAAAAATGCGGAAGCGGCGCGGTCACGGGACAAGGACCGTGACCGCACCGCGAACTCATCGCCACCCGGCAGTGGCCCGCGTCACACTCCCGCGGTGCGCCGGCGGCCACGCGCCGCACGCGCCGCGCGGGCCGCGCGGCGCCCGGGCGGCGGCGTGGGGTCGGCGTTCCAGGCCGCGACGGGATTACCGAGCCAGCGCGAGGCCCGGGGAACGTTCTCACCGCGCATGACCAGCGACGCCGGCCCCACCGTGGTGTTCTCCCCCAGCGAGGAGTTGAGCAGGACGATCGAATGCGGCCCGGCGGTGGAACCGGCACCCAAGTGGACCGGCCCCAGACGCATGACACGGTCATGGAACAGATGGGTCTGCAGCACCGTGCCGCGGTTCACACTCGCCCCCGCCTCGATGGTGACCAGATCACTCTCGGGCAGCCAGTGCGTCTCACACCACGCCCCGCGCCCGATCTTGGCACCCAGGCTGCGCAGCCAGGCGTTGAGATAGGGCGTACCGGTGATGGTGGAACCCCCGAAGGGCATCGCGAGTTCCTCGACGAAGGTGTCGTAGAGCTCGTTGCGCCAGACGAAGGACGACCACAGGGGATGCTCGGCGACACGGAAGCGCCCCACCAGCAGCCACTTGGCGGCCGTGGTCAGAGCGCAGGCGATGACGGCGGCGGCGATCAGGACCAGGCCCGCCGCCGCCAGGACCGCGCCGATACCGAAGGCGTCGCGCAGTTCCTGCAGGGCCGCGAAGACGAGGTCACCCAGCAGAGCCGCCAGGACGACCGGCAGCAGGCGGCACACCTCGACACCGGCACGCGCCCACATCAGGCGCCGCGGCGGGCTGTAGGTACGGCCCTCCCCCGCGGCCTCGGCCACCCGCGGCAGAGCGAAAGCCGGCCGGCCCAGCCACGACGAGCCTTCGGGAGCATGGGCCGGAGCGTCGGACAGGACACCGACCAGACTGCTGTCCGGCAGGTGACGCCCGGGCCCCACGATGCCGGAATTGCCGACGAAGGAACGGCGCCCGACATGGGAGGCCCCCAGATACAGCCAGGTACCGCGCAGCTCGTACGGGGCCAGGAGCGTGTCATCGGCCAGGAAAGCCCCGTCGTCGACCCGCAGGAGACCGGGCAGCGCCAGCACCGTCGAAGCCTCCACACGCCGGCCCACCCGGGCACCGAGCATACGCAGCCACACCGGGGTGAAAAGGCTCGCGTAGAGCGGGAACAGGGCACGCCGGGCGGTATCGGCCAGACGGGTGACCGCCCACGCGCAAAACGCCGCCCTGCCCACCGCCGGATGGAAACCCGGGCGCAGCGGCCGCGACAGCAGGCGGATCAGCAGCGCTATCGAGACGGCGTGGCAGGCGATGGTCAGGACCGCCAGCGGGATGGTCAGGGGCAGCAGGTGCCACAGGGCCGCGGTCACGGTGGTGTCGGTCTCGATCACCGGGTAGGCGATGAACAAGGCGGGCAGGGCGCAGATGAGGGGCAGGAGACCGAAG
>NZ_JAFLNG010001072.1 GCF_017427025.1 Streptomyces sp. FH025 | reverse complement strand
CGAGGCGTTTCACCAGGTCTTCCGGGGTCGCCGGGCCGATCCGGCACGCATGGCGGCACGGCGGCGGAGCAGGGGGGAAGTTGTTGCCTTGCAGCTTCCGGTCGGCATCCGGCCCGAGGTCAGCACGGTGGGCTCTCCGTAGACTCGGGACCGCCGACGGAGCGATTTCCGGGCGGCGAGTCTCTACCGCGCCCGCGACTTTCCGGGGCCCGCCGTGCGGCGGGCGCGCTGACCGCGACGCGGACGAAGCCGGGGGCCGAAAGTTGCTGATCGACCGTGAACGTGAGCTTGCCGTACTGGAATCCGCGCTCGCGGACTCCATACAGGGGACTTCCAGGATCGTACTGATCGAGGGCGCGGTCGGCTGCGGAAAGAGCGAACTCGTCGAGACCGTCGCCGAACACGCCGCCGCCTCCGGCGCCGTGGTGCTGCGGGCCATCGGCACCGCCGTCGAGCGCGACCTCCCGCTCGGCGTGCTCGGCCAGTTGCTGGCCGCCGCCCCGGCCGGGGCCCTGCCGGACCCGGCGGCCGCGCCGGATCCGTCCCGGATCGACGTGATGCAGTCCCTGTGCGCCGCCGTGCACCGGCTCGCCGAGAGCGCACCGGTGGTCATCTGCGTCGACGACCTGCACCACGTCGACGACCTGTCCTGCCAGTACCTGCTCCACCTGGTCCGCCGCACCCGTGCCGCCCGTGTGCTGCTGGTGTTCACCGAGTCGGTCCACGAGCGGCGCGACGACCCCGTCTACAGGACCGAACTGCTGCGCCAGCGCAGCTTCGTCCGGATCCGGGCCGGACGGCTGTGCCCCGAGGGGGTCGGCCGGCTGGTCGCCGCCGAACTCGCCGCCTCCCCGGCCGACGGCAGGACCCCGCAGGCGGTCGACGCCGGCGGCGGCAACCCGCTGCTGCTGCGCGCCCTGGTCGAGGAGCACCGGGCCGGCGGCCGTGCCCCCGAACCCGGCGGCGCCTTCGCCCAGGCCGTCCTCGCCTGCCTGCACCGCTGCGGCCCCGCCGCGCGCCGCCTCGCCGAGGTGCTGGCGGTGCTCGGCGACCTCGGCTCGCGCGAACTCGCCGTCCGCCTGCTCCGCAGCACCGATGCCGCCGTCGTCCGGGGCGCCGCCGCCCTCGATGCCGCCGGCATCCTGCACGGCTACCGCTTCCGCCACGCCGTCGCCCGCCAGGCCGTGCTCGACCGGATGGACCCGGACGACCGGACGGCCCTGCACCGCCGCGCGGCCGTACTCGCCCACCAGGACGGCGCCCCGAGCACCGCCGTGGCCGCCCAGCTGCTCGCCGTGGGCACCACCGACCTGCCGTGGGCGGTGACGGTGCTCTCCACCGCCGCCGAGCAGCTGCTCGCCGACGGCGCGACCCACCTGGCCGCCGCCTGCCTCGAACTCGCCTACCGCGGCCGGGCCGACGACGGGCAGCGCGCCCAGTTCCGCACCATGCTCGCCGCCATCAGCTGGCGGACCAACCCCAGCGCCGCCGAGCGCGCCCTCGCCGGCCCGCTGGAGACCTTGCGGGCCGGCCGGCTCGGACCGGCCCGGCTCGGACCGCTCGCCCGGCTGCTCACCGAGCAGGGCCGGATCGACGAGGCCGGCCAGGCCCTGGAGCAGTTGGCCGACGGCCGCGCGGCCGAACGCTGCGGCCGGCCCGTCGGCGCGTTCGGCCGCGGAGCCGACCCGTTGGACGGGCTCTCGGCCTTCC
>NZ_JAFLNG010001071.1 GCF_017427025.1 Streptomyces sp. FH025 | reverse complement strand
CCCGACCTTGTACCCGACGCGTCCCCGCAGTGCCCTGCGTACCGCCGTGGTGTGGGAGGTGGTGCGCGCAGCCCTGGAGAAGCGGGCGGCCGAGCTGGACCAGCCGGTGCTCGACGTGGTCGACACCGGCGGCGGCACCGGCAACTTCGCCGTGCCGGTGGCCAAGCTCGGCCACCGGGTCACCGTGGTCGACCCGAGCCCGGACGCGCTGTTCGCCCTGGAGCGCCGGGCCGCCGAGGCCGGGGTGACGGACCTGGTGCGGGCCGTCCAGGGCGACACCCAGACGCTGCCCGAGCTGGTCGCCCCCGGCACCGTGGACGCGGTGCTCTGCCACGGCGTGCTGGAGGTCGTGGACGACCCGGCCGAGTCGCTCCGCAGCCTGGCCGGGACGCTGCGCGAGGGCGGCCTGGTCAGTCTGCTGGCGGCCAACCGCAACGGCGCCGTGCTGGCCCGCGCGCTGGCCGGCCACTTCAACGAGGCCCGGACGGTGCTCACCGCCGCCGACGGCCGCTGGGGCGAGCAGGACCCGATGCCGCGCCGCTTCACCGGCGAGGAGCTGGGCCGGCTGGCCGAGGGCGCGGGCCTGCGGGTGGAGTCGGTGCACGGTGTACGGGTCTTCGCCGACCTCGTGCCCGGGGTGCTGGTGGACACCGAGCCGGGCGCGATGGAGGCGCTGCTGAAGCTGGAGGAGGCCGCCGCCGCGCAGCCCGCCTTCCACGCCGTGGCGACCCAGCTGCACCTGCTGGCCACCCTGGCCTGACCCCTCGGCCCGGCCCCTTCGGAGCCCCCTCGCCGCCGCACGGTTCCGCACACCGTCCGGCGGCGGTTCGCTTACCGGACGACCGCCGGACGACCGCCGGACGACCGCCGGCCGACCGCAGGACGACCGCCGGATGGCTGCCGGACGACTGCCGGACGACCGGGTCTCGCCCCGGTGCGTTCGCGATCCTCCCCAGGTCCGGGCCCATTCCATCGGATCGGGCACTTGTCCGGGTCCTCCGGCGTTGAGACGGGTGCGGCCCCGCCCGGTCGAAGTGGCCCGTCCCACGCGGCGCAGACCACCCCGTAACGGGCCCACGGACCGTATGATCTGGGTAAAGCCGGAAAGCATGACAGCCGGATGCGTGGGGCATATGGACGACACGGGCCGGGTTCCCCCGCACAGGCGTCCGACCGTATGCCCCAAGGCTGATTGGACTTGCCTCCCCGAGGAGGGGTGGCGGACCGGTCGCACCCGCGACCGACGAGTAGGAGGACTCCGTGCCGCTCTCGGAGCACGAGCAGCGACTGCTCGACCAGATGGAGCGAGCGCTGTATGCCGAAGATCCCAAATTCGCGTCAGCGCTTGAGGGAACCGGGCTGCGCACCTACACCCGCCGGCGGGTCTACCTGGCCGTCGCCGGTTTCGTGGTGGGGATCGGTCTGCTGATGGGCGGCATGGTCGTTCCGGATCAGATCTGGGTCAGCGTCGTGGGCTTCCTGGTGATGCTCGGGTGCGCGGTGTTCGCCGTGACCGGTTGGCGTCGCGGGCCCGCGAGCCAGGGCTCCGGCCCCCGTCAGGCCGCCGCCCCGCGCCGCAAGGCCGGGATGATGGACCGGGTGGAGCAGCGCTGGCAGCGTCGTCGGGACGAGCAGGCCGGCGGCTTCTGAACCGCGAGGACCGTTGAACGAACGCCGGGGGCGGGCAGTCGACCGACTGCCCGCCCCCGGCGT
>NZ_JAFLNG010001070.1 GCF_017427025.1 Streptomyces sp. FH025 | reverse complement strand
CGGACCCCAGACGATCGGGGCGCGGACGGCGGTGGCCGGGCCCCGCCCGGTGGCCGACGCGGCCTCGAACAGCATCCGCTCGCAGTCGAGCTTCGCCTGCCCGTACGGGGTGACCTGCGTACCGCCGGGGGCGTCCTCGGGGACGTCCGTGCCGGGCGGGCGCCCGTAGGCGTCGATGCTGCTGACGAAGACGAACGGGCCGCCGGACCAGCCGTCGAGCAGGGCGCGCATGGCGGCGAGGTCGGTGGCGTGGTCGGTGAAGGTGCAGGCGGCGTGGATGACGGCGTCCGCTCCCTCGACCGCGCGGCGCAGGCTGTCCGGGTCGGCGAGGTCGCCCTCGGCCAGTTCGGCGCCGTGCAGGGCCGGCAGGTGCGCCGACTCGGGCCGGACGAGCGCGCGGACCGGCCGCCCCTGGGCCATCAGCTCCTGCAGCACCGCCGCGCCGACTCCGCCGGTGGCGCCGGTGAGCAGGACGGTGCCGGTCCGGGAGGCGGGGCGGGGACGGGCGCCGGTGCGGGCGAGGGCGGCGCGGCGCTCCTCGGTGCGGGTGGCGAGCAGCGCGGCGAGGGCGCCCGGCGTTCGCTGTTCCAGGATGTCGAGGCCGGTGAGCGGCACCCCGGTGCGGATGCGCAGGCGTTCGGCGAGCTGGACGGCGACGAGGGAGTGGCCGCCGAGGGCGAAGAAGTCGCCGTCGGCGGGCGGGACGCTGCCGAGCAGTTCGCCGAAGGCGGTGCGGACCAGGTCGATCGGCCCGCCCGCCCTGGGCGGCGTGGCGGCCCGGGCCGCGCCGGGCAGCCGGCCGTGGTCGAGGGCGCCGTCGGGCTGCCGGGGCATCTCGTCCAACACGGTGACGGCGAGGGGCAGTTCGTCCGGTGCGAGGCGCCGCCGGAGGGCGGCGCGCAGGGCGGTGCCGCTGGGCGCGACCGGGCCGCGCACCACGGCGTAGGCGAGCGGCGGTCCGTCGCCGGTCTCGGCCACGGCCGCCTCGGCCACCCTCGGGTCGGCCGACAGCGCCTCGACCACGGGGTGCCGGGCCGGTACGAGCCGGGTGGCGGGCAGGTCGGACAGGCGCTGCTCGCCGTCCTGAGCGAGGGCCGTCAGCACGGCGGCGAAGGCCGTCAGCAGCCGCCGTGCGGTGGCCTCGTCGAGCGCGTCGCGGTCGTGCTGGACGAGGCAGCGCGGGCTCGGGCCGTCCTCGACCAGCAGGGCGAGGCCGAACTTGGCGAGCCCGAGGTCGAGTTCGACGTTCTCGGCGTCCAGCCCGGGCAGCGCCAGGGCGCCGACGGGCTGCACGAGGTCGCAGCTGACCGACAGCAGCGGGGTGCCGTCGGTGCCGCGCGCGGCCGCGCCGAGCCGCTCGACCACCAGGTCGAAGGGCACCTCGTGCTGCTGCTGGGCGTCGAGCAGCGCGCCACGTACCAGCTCGAGCGCCTCGCCGAAGGGGGCGTCCTCGGACAGCTCCGCGCGGACGGCGAGGGTGTTGACGGCCAGGCCGACGGTGCGGCGCAGCTCAGGCCCGGCCCGGTGGCCGCTGGCGCAGCCGAGGGTGAGGTCGTGCTGCCCGGCGGCGGTGCGCAGCGTGGCGAAGGCGGCGGCGAGCACGACGGCGAACAGGGTCGCGCCGTGCCGGGCACCGAGCCGCCGCAGGCCGTCGACGGTGGCGGGGTCGAGCGGGGCGGTGTGGAGTGCGGCGCGGCGTTCGCGGGTGCCGGGCG
>NZ_JAFLNG010000107.1 GCF_017427025.1 Streptomyces sp. FH025 | reverse complement strand
CTCCGAGCACCCGGACTTCCACGACTCGTTCCCGGCGCACTGCGTGGCGGGCACCGAGGGCGGCGAGTTCCATCCGGCCTTCGCACCGGCCGTCGAGGCCGGCGCGGTGGACGAGGTGTTCTTCAAGGGCGCCCACTCGGCCTCCAAGAGCGGCTTCGAGGGCTTCACCGCGGACGGCACCCCGCTCGCCGACTGGCTGCGCGGCCGGGGCGTGGAGGCCGTGGACGTGGTCGGCATCGCCACCGACCACTGCGTGAAGGCCACCGCGCTGGACGCAGTCAAGGCCGGGTTCGCCACCCGCGTCCTGCTGGACTACACGGCGGGCGTGGCGGCGGACACCACGACCTCGGCGCTCGGTGAACTGCGCGACGCGGGGGTGGACCTGACGGGCACGCCGGTCGTGCGGGCCGGCTAGCGGAACGGGTGCGCGAGAAGTCGGCCCGGCCGACTTCTCGCGCACCCGCGTTCAGGTGGGGTGCTCAGCGCTCTTCGTCCGGATCGTCGGCCGGGCGCGCCGTGGGCCGCCGGGCCGCGCCGTCGGTGCTGAGAGCCCAGCCCGGACGGTGGTGGGACTCGTTCTCCTGGGCGAGGCGTCGCAGGACCGCCAGAACGGGTTCGAGGAGCAGGACGACGATCGCGGCGTGCTCGGCGAGTCGGAGACGGCCCTCGATGCCTTCGATCCGGTCGAAGTCCAGTCGGGCCGCTGCGGCGGCCAGTTCGGCGTAGGGCAACAGTTCCTCGGTGCTGCACTCCATGCCGAGGCGGCTGAGGTCCATCAGGCTCGCGGCGAGCGCCTTGCGGTGCGGTGACTCCTCGGAGATCTCCCATCCCATGGCGTCCAGCAGCTGGTCGACCTGCGGAGCCTGCTCGTCGACCGCGTCGGTCTCGGCGGCGTCGACCGGGGTGGGCAGGGCGTAGTGGACGACGCGGAGCGTGTCCAGTGGTTCGAGCGGCTGGTCGACCGCGGTGAGGACGTCGCGGGTGGCGGCGATGGACAGGCCGCCGCGGGCGGTCAGGGCGCGGATCAGGCGCAGGCGCTGGACGTGTTCGTCGCCGTACATGGTCAGGGTGGCGCCGAGGGATCGGCCGGGCGGCAGCAGGCCTTCCCGCAGGTAGTACTTGATGGTCCCGACCGGTGTTCCGGTCAGGCGGCTCAGGTCGGAGATCCTCATGCGCTCACTCGCTCGAACTGTTCGGTGTGTGACCAGTCTCCCAGGCCCCCGAATGGACCCACGCGTTCGATAGTGTCACTATCTGGTTGGAAAGTGAAAGTTTCCAATAGGTGGCCGACCAGCCGCGATGCCGGGAGCCCCTTCACCATCGGACCGTGAGCGCCGCCTTCGGCGCGACCCCGCAACTGGAGCACCATGCCAGTCCCACGCCCCACCGGAACCAGGCGCCACGAGCAGGCCCCTGTCACGTCGCGCCACCGAGGGAGGCGGCATGTCTGAGCCGACCCACGCGCTCACGGCGAGCGCGCGCGGGCTGCTGCGCGGAAAGAGCCTCTGGCTGCCGTCGGCGCTGATCCTCGGCCTGCTGTCGTTCGTCCTGTCGCTGCTGTACCTGGGCGCCAACAACGACCCGGTCGGCTCCATGAAGGACCTGCCGATCGCGCTGGTCAACGCGGACCAGGGCACCCAGGTCGCGGGGAAGCAGGTCAACCTGGGCGCGGAGATCGCTCCCCGGATCGCGCAGTCCGCCGACCTGAAGGGCAAGGTCTCCTGGAAGGAGGTCGACCGCGGCACCGCCGACGAACTCCTGGCCAAGAACAAGGCGTTCGGCGCGCTCGTCATCCCGGACGACTTCTCCGCCTCCGTGGCCGCCCTCGCGGGCCCCGGCCAGCGCGATCCGCACCCGCCGACCATGACCGTGCTGACCAACCCCGGTGCCGGCAGCTTCGGCTCGAACATGGCGTCCGAGATCAACCGTGAGATCGTCCGGACGACCTCCGCGCAGGTGGGCCAGCAGCTCGCCCAGCAGCTGAGCCAGCAGGCCGCGCAGCAGGCGGCCAAGGCCGCCGCGTCCGGCTCCGTCGCCAAGCCCGCCGCGCCCGGTGCGGCGGCGCAGCTGATGATCGCCGACCCCGTCAAGGCCACGATCGAGGAGGGCCACCCGCTCGGGCAGCACAGTGGTCTCGGGCTGAGCGCGTTCTTCTACGCCCTCGTCCTCGTCCTGGGCGGCATGCTCGGCGCCAACGTGATCCACACCCAGCTGGACACCGCACTCGGCTACACCGCCAACGACAAGGGCCCGTTCCGCACCGCCAAGCCCGTGCAACACATCAGCCGGGTACGGCACTTCGCGGTCGGCTCGGTCCTCATGGTCGTCCTGTCGATGCTCACCTCCGCGCTGGCCATGGCAGCGGCCGTCGGCATCATCGGCATCGACGCCGCCCACCTGCCGCAGCTGTGGATCTTCGGCACCTGCGCCACGGCCGCGATGGGCATCACCGCTCTCGGCCTGCTCGCCGCCTTCGGCACCCCGGGCCCCATCGTCTCCATGCTCGTGCTGATCGGTCTGGCCGTCCCGTCCGCCGGTGCCACCATCCCGTTGCAGGCGCTGCCCGGCTTCTACCGCTTCCTGGCCGACTTCGAGCCCTTCCGGCAGGTCGTCGACGGCGTCCGGTCCATCCTCTACTTCGACGCGCAGGCCGACGCCGGACTCGGCCGCGCCTGGACGATGGTCGGCATCGGCTTCGCCGTCTCCCTCCTCCTCGGCCTCGCGGTCACCCGGTTCTACGACCGCAAGGGCCTGCACCGCGCCACCGCGTCCCTCCCGGCGGCGCCGCAGCCCGCTCCGGCCGGCTGACCCCCCCCGCACGGACGGATCCGACGCCGGCACCGCGCCGGCGTCGGATCCGCAGGCCGTACGCAGCCCCGCCGGTGCACCCCGGCAAACGACCAACTGGAAGGCCTCCGTGTCACCCCTACGACCGCTCGGCCGCCTCTACCGGATCGCCGCTCTCTGGAAGGCCCGACTGGAGCCCGTCCTCAAGGAGAGCGGGCTCAGCGCCGCCCACTTCCCCATGCTCGTCACCCTGCGCCAGGCCGGCCCCTCCCACCGGCTGACCACCGGCCAACTGGCCGCCCTCGACATGGTCACCTGCTCCGGAATGACCATCCGTGCGGACAAACTGGAGAAGGAGGGACTGATCACCCGGGAACGCGATGACGGCGACCGCCGCATCATCCACCTCAGGCTCACCGAGCGCGGCGTCGACCTCGTCGACCGCCTCCTCGCCCACTACTACGCGGCAGAGGAGGAGTTGATGGCGACGCTCGACGCCGACGAACACCTGGTCCTCACGAAGCTGGCCGACCGCCTGGAAAGCTCACTGGACGGCCCTGTCGACCTCTCGTAAGACCGTCCGTGCGCTGGCCGCGCCCGGCGAAAATGCAGGTGAACGGGCTCGACGTGTTCGGATAGTGTCCTCGTCCGTGACGGATTGGCTCAAGATCTACGAAACCGACTGCGGGCTTCCCCCGGGGCGTCGACTGGACGACCTGGTGGCGGAGCTGGCGGAGGCCCTGCGCGACCCCGACCCGGAGGTCAGGGACGGATACCCGTACGCGGTCCTGGACACCTGGATCCGGCGCGGGGTGATCGATCACGACCGTCGGCTCGCGCTCGGCGATCTGATGGCGGAGCGGTTCGGCGATCCGCAGATCCAGGCCAGGACGTTCGCCCCGCTCGTCCTGGCGATGATCGTGAGCCAGGGCAGTCTCAGGCCCGAGTGGCTCGACGCGTTCGCCGCCTGGTACCGCGCGGAGACCGATCTGCGGGGCCGCGACGACACGCTCGGCTGGCTGCACGCCGTGGCGCACGGCGCGGACCTGCTGGCGGCCTTCGGCCTACGGCCCGAGGTCGACCCCGAACCGCTGCTCGTACTCGCCACCGAGCGCCTGCTCGCCCCGACCGACCACCTGTTCGCCGAACGGGAGGACGACCGGCTCGCCAAGGCCATCGCCCTCACCCTCATCCGCCCCGACCTGACGGCGGAGCGGTCGACGGCCTGGCTGTCGGCGATCGGCACCGCCCTCGCCCCGTACGAGCGTGGGCCGATGCCGGTCTGGGCCTCCAACACCGTGCGCACCCTGCGCGCCCTGTACGTGACGGCGGACCTCGGCGTGTCCGCGGAGCGCGGCGGACGCCCCGTCCCGCTCGCTCACGGTGACGCGGTCAAGGGCCGCTTGGCCGAGGTGCTGCGGCTGGTGTTCCCGTTCGCCTGAGCGGCTGCGGGCTTCAGGCCGGGACGGACCTGATCACCACCAACG
This sequence comes from Streptomyces sp. FH025, assembly GCF_017427025.1. GTDB lineage: Bacteria > Actinomycetota > Actinomycetes > Streptomycetales > Streptomycetaceae > Kitasatospora. The sequence goes on along the minus strand of NZ_JAFLNG010000107.1, from coordinate 11,436 downwards.
AGCCCTCGTAGAACGGCTGTTGCCGCAGGGCGCCGAACCGGGCGTCCCAGGCTCCGCTGTCCAGGTCCCGTCGCAGATCCGCGGCGAACCGTTCGCGCGCCCGCTCGTCGACGAAGCTCCACGCCGAACACGCCTGCCGGGCGCCGGGATCGAGCAGCATCTCGGGGCGCGCGTAGTACGCCTCGTTGAAGCCGTCGGTGCAGTCGACGGGGATCGGCACCGAGGTCACCGTCGTGTGCCCGCCGAGGGCCTCGGTCAGGTCCGCGACGGCCGGGTAACGGCGGGCCTCGGTGTCCAGCACCTCCGGCGCGTACTCGTACAGCCAGAAGTCCCGTACGAGAGCCGGGTCGCAGGTCAGCACGACGGCGGGGCCCCGTGCCACTCGGCGCATCTCGCGCAGCCCCGCCTTGAAGTCGCTCCACTGGTGCACGCTGAAGGTGGTCATCGCCGCGTCGAACGCGTCGTCGCCGAACGGCAGGTGTTCGGCGACGGCGTCGACGGCGGGCGACAGGTGCGCGGGGCGCTGGGCGCGCATCGAGGCCGACGGCTCGACCGCCGTCACCTCCAGCGTCGCCGACTCGTACGACCCCGCCCCGGCACCGACGTTGACCACCGTACGGGCCCCGCCCAAAGCGGCGGCGATCACCCGCTCGATCCTCGCGTCCGGCTGCCGGTAGGTGGCGTACCCGCCGCCTATCGCGCCGTAGTCCGCGTCCCCCGCACTGCCGTCAGCTTCGCGTCCGCTCATGCTCCCAACCTATCGGTCACCGGAGGTCGGTGGTGGCGATCCGGCCCAGGAGGGTGGCGAGTTGGCGGGGCATGGAGAGGAACGGCGAGTGGCCGCTCGGCAGTTGGTGGACGGAACCGGCGCGCTTGGCGAGCTCGCGTTGCTCGGACGGTTCGAGTGACTGGTCGCGGTCGCAGACGACGTAGCTGGAGGGCACGGTGCGCCAACCGGCCCTGGTCACCCGCTCCGTGAGGGACAGGACGCTCTGCGGGCGCAGCCGGGCCACGGCGCGGTCCGCGTCGGCCTCGGGGACATCGTCGAAGAGGGTCTGCCGGGAGTCCTCGTACGGCGGGAGGTGGCCCGTGTCATCGTCCGGCAAGGGCGCTCCGAGGAACGTGAACATGCTCTCGCCGACGTCCAGTTGGAAACCGGCGAGGTAGACCACCCCGAGTACGTTCGTGGCGTCCGCGACGGCCTCCGTGGCGGGGACGCCGCCGTAGGAATGGGCGATCACTATGGTCGGGCCGCCGATGCGCCGAAGGCTGTCCCGGATGGTGTCCGCGTCGTCCAGCATGCCCGCGGGGCGGGCTCCAGCCTGCCGACCGGCCGGGGGATTGGCGCTGGGCAGGTCGACGGCATGGGAGCGCCACCCGTCCGCGTCGAGCGCGGCGCGCACCGGCTCCCAGCACCACGCACCGTGCCAGGCCCCGTGGACCAGCAGAAAGGTCGGCCGGTCAGTGTCAACGTTCATGCGCGGTATCTCCGTTGTCCGAGCGTCCGCATTCCGGACTCCCGACGATACTGCGCGCCCCCGCACCATCGGCGGCCGGCTCCTGGGGAGGAGGCTGCGCGAGAAGTCGGCCGGGCCGACTTCTCGCGCCGGGCCGGCCTCGCCCTGCTTCCGTTGGGCGCCGGCCAGGCCGCCTGTCTCGCCGAGCAGTTCGGGCCTCGGGCTGAAGGGGAGATCGCCCACCGTTTCTACCGCTTCGGCGCGGTGGGGGCGGTCGCTTTGCCACTCGCGAAGTGGCCGAATAAGTGCTACTTGTGTTGGTTAGTCAGCCGGGGTGTGTGAGATATGTGTTGCAAACGCGACCATTTGTGTTCGCTCGCTGTTAGGCTGCGCGACTGAATCCCAACTCATCGGTGTACAGCCAGATTTGGAAGAGGCGCGTGAGACCAGAAGACCTCCCCCTGCTGTTCCAGGAACTGGCCCACGAGTTCGCGGACGTGACGGACATGTCCGTAGCGGCGACCGGCTCCCTCGCCCGGGGCGACCACCGCACCGGGCCCACCGGCGACATCGTCTCCAACCTCGACCTGATCCACGTCGTGGCCGACGACGCCGACGTACCGGAAACGCGGGCCGTGCTGGGGTGGAAGATGCGGCGGATCTCCGACGCCTTCCGGATCGAGACGACGTCCGTCATCGCCAGGCTCTCGGCGTTCCGGCTCGCCGGCCACGCCCACTACCGGATCAGCATGCGGCCCGAGTGGTTCTGTGACGGCCTCGGGCTCGGGCCGGAGGCCTTCGACTACCCCGGCCACGACGAGGACGACCCGCGTGTGGCGCTCGCCTGGATGATGCAGCCCGTCCCCTACTACCTCGCCAAGGCGACTGCCCTGGACCCGACGACCAACCTGGCCAAGGCCCGTAGGGCCGCGACGCGGTTGGCGGACCGGTTCGATCTGAAGGAGGTGCGCGACGATTTCGACAACCTGCCGCGAGTGCTGCGGACCCTGATCGTCAACCGCGACATCACCCCGCTCGAATCCACCGCCCGCTACCTCGCCGCCCCCACCCACCCCGACATCGCGCAACTCGTCCGCGACGCGGTCTTCGTCGAGAGCATGGGCCTGTCGTCCGCCGACTCGATGGTCATCCTGCTGCCGTCCGTCCCGCACTGATCGACCCCTACGGAGAGCACCGCATTGTCCACTCGGCAGCACGTGGAGATCCTGCCCCCGCACCCGCTCCGGGCCGGCTACGACCGGTCCCTGGAACGCGGGTCGATCGCCGACGACTTCCAACGGCGCCTGGAGCCCGCCAACTTCAACCCCGGCTACCTCGGCGCCCTGACCGAGCGGGTCGAACACGCCCTACGCCAGGACCCGGCGGACGAGACCATGCGCTGGCGCCTGGCCTTCCTCCTGCTCCAGAACAACGCCACCGCGGCCGCCGTCGAGCGGGCCGGGGACCTGCTCGTCGACGCCACCCTTCCGCAGGCCCGGCGCCTCGCGCAGCTCGTGGCCGGGATCCGCGCCCGGGCCGACCGGCCACGTACCGGCCGGTACGTCCGGCGGGTCAACTGGTCGATCAACAACCGCTGTCCGATGTCCTGTCAGGGCTGCTACAACCCGTTCGCCGCCGAGCAGATCGACTTCCCCCAGGCCGAGCGGATCATCGCGAAGCTGGCCGCGCACGGGACCACCGACCTGGTCCTGGCGGGCGGCGACCCGCTGCTGTGGCCGCCGATCTTCGACGTGGTCGACCGCGCCATCGCCGCCGGCCTCAAGGTCGGCCTCGACACCACCGGCTACACGCTCACCGCCGAGAAGCTCTCCCGGCTCCGGGGGCTGTCCTCGCTGCGGCTGCCGCTGGACGCCGTCACCGCGGACGTGCAGCGCGCCTTCCGCCGCAGTCCGGACGGCAGCCTCCACCAGGCTCTCCTGGAGTCCCTCGCGCTGTGCGACGCCGAGGGGTTCGACCGGGTGCGGGTGCACACCGTGGCGAGTGCCGCGAACCTCCACCAGCTGCCGGAGCTCGCCGCCGAGGTCCTGTCGCACCCGTCGGTGGCGCAGTGGGTGATCTTCCAGTGGTGGGGCCGGCGGGCGTCGCCGGCCACGGTGCGCAGGCTCGGCGTGGCGGTGGAGGACGTCCGTGCGGTCGTGGACGGGATCCGGCGCGACCACCCCGGCCGGGAGATCCACCTCGCGGAGAGCAGTGAGCGGGAGCTGCTGAACTGGATGATCCAGTCGAGCGGGCAGGTGGTCACCTTCGGGTCGGGCGCGGAGGAGGAGTTCATCCTGGGCAACCTGCTGACCGACGAGGTCGAGGAGATCCTGACCCACCCGATCCTGGACTTCGAGGCCATGTCCCGAGGGATCCCGGTCACCCCGGGAACGGTGTTCGAGCCGCCGGCTGCCGCGCGGGGCTGATAACGGAACGGTTTCAAACGCCCACCCTCCCGGTGCTCAGGTCTTGACGCCGTGGGGAGGGTGGGCGTTTGCTGTGTCCGCTCGTTCGAGCATGTTCGGTTCTGGTTTGTTTTGTGTGTTTGAACGTTCAAATCAACTGGACATCGACCCCCACCCCTTTGCCGCCTTCTCGATCCTCGCCACCCCGCAGAGAGGAATGCAATGTCACACCTTTCCCGTCGCGACCTGTTCCGTGCCTCCGGAGCCGGCCTGTTGGCCCTCGCCGCCGGTGGCGCCCTCGCCGCCTGCGGCGATTCCGGCTCGGGCGGCGCCTCGGGTGGGGACGCCGACACCGGCACGATCACCGTCTGGTCCTGGGCCACGGCCGCCGCCGCCCTGCGCGCCGTCGTCCCGGCCTTCGAGAAGGACAACCCGGGCATCAAGGTCGACGTCCAGGACATCGGCAACCCCGCCATCTGGGACAAGATCACCGTCGGCCTGGCGGCCGGCGGCCAGGGCCTCGGCGACGTCCTGCACATCGGCTGCGACTACCTGCCCGGCTACCAGGAGAAGTTCCCCGGCGGCCTCGCCGACCTCTCCGCCTACGGCGCCGACGCGCACAAGGACAAGTTCGCCAAGGGCCTGTGGCCGACCATCACCGGCAAGGACGGCCACGCCTACGCGCTGCCCTGGGAGGTCAACCCGCTCGGCTTCTTCTACCGCAAGGACTACTTCGACAAGGCCGGCATCGACATCGCCGCCATCGCCACCTGGGACGACCTGATCGCCGTCGCCGACCGCTACAAGGCCGCCAACCCCGACACCTTCCTGATCGGCATCAACAAGACCGCCAACCCCGACCCCGACCTCGACTTCCTCCAGTCCCTGATGCAGCTCCAGGGCGCCTTCTACTTCGACCTCCAGGGCAAGGTCACCATGGGCTCGGAGCCGGCCGTGCGCGCCATGACCGTCGTCAAGCGCCTGCACGACGCCGGGCTGATCGGCGACGCCTCCGGCGACCAGGGCTGGCGCAACCTGATGAAGGCCGGAAAGCTCGCCGTCGCCCCGATCCCCGCCTGGGGCGCGCACTACATCGAGACCAAGTTCCCCGACCAGAGCGGCAACTGGCGTCTCGCCAAGCCCCCGGCGGTCACCCCCGGCGGCAAGCGCACCGCCCTGGTCAACTCCACCCACCTGGCCGTCTCCGGCTCCAGCCCGCGCCGCCGCGCCGCCTGGAAGTTCGTCGAGTACGCGCTCACCCGACCCGCCTCCGTCAACGCCATGTTCGACGCCGGCGGCGTCTTCCCCGCTCTCACCGAGGCCTACCCCGACCCGATGTACGCCAAGCCGAGCGCCTACTTCGGCGGCGAGTCCCCGCTGAAGACCTTCGCCGAACTCGCCACCGACGGCGGCGACCCCACCAACTTCTCCGGCGACTACGCCCGCGCGCTCAAGCTCGCCAGCGACGCCCAGACCAAGGTCTTCCTCAAGGGCGGAGACCCGGCCTCCGTCCTCCAGGACGCCGCCAAGCAGCTCGCCCAGCAGACCGGGCGCACCATCGCATGACCGCCACCGCCCCGCCCCTCGCCCTGGGCAAGGACGCCGCGCGGACGCGCCGCAACGCCCGGTGGCGCCGCACCGCCCTGCCGTACGTGCTGCTCGCCCCGGCCCTGATCACCTTCGGCGTGTTCAAGGCCTACCCGATCATCGACTCGCTGCTGCTCTCCTTCACCACCGGCTCCGGCAGCGCCACCCGCTCCGCCGGAGTCGCCAACTACCGCCGCCTGCTGGACGATCCGCTGTTCTGGACGGCCCTGCGCAACACCGGCGAGATCCTCGTCGTGCAGGTCCCGCTGATGCTCGGGCTCGCCCTGCTGATGGCCGTCGGCATCAACTCCGCCCTGGTGCGCTGGCGCGCGGTGTGGCGCCTCGGCGTCTTCATGCCGTCCGTCACCGGACTCGTCGCCACCGGCGTGATGTTCTCCTTCCTGCTCAACACCGACAACGGCGCGGTCAACCGGGTGCTGGAGGCCGTCGGCCTGTCCGGCGTCGACTGGCTCGGGCAGCCGTTCTGGGCCCGGATGGCCGTCGTCCTGGTGCTCACCTGGCACTACACCGGCTACAACGCCGTCATCTACCTGGCCGGCCTCCAGTCCATTCCCAAGGAACTGTACGAGGCCGCGATGGTCGACGGTGCCGGACCGATCCGGCGCTTCACCGCGATCACCGTCCCCGCGCTGCGCCCGGTGCTGCTCTTCACGGTCGTGCTCTCCACCATCGGCACGCTCCAACTGTTCGACGAGCCGTACGTGTTGACCGGAGGCGGCCCGGACAACGCGACCCTGACCGTCTCCATGTACCTGTACCAGAACGGCTTCCGGTACTTCGACTTCGGCTACGCCTCCGCCATCGCCTACGCGCTCACCCTGCTGGTCTCGGTGCTCGGCGCGGTGCAGATGCGCCTGATGGGGGAGAAGGACAAGTGAACCTCCCGGTGAACCTCAAGAAGCTGCGCGGCTGGCCGCTGACCTTCCTGCTCGCGGCCGTCACCGGCCTGTCCGTCGGCCCGTTCTACTGGCTGATCATGGCCATCACCCGCAAGGACACCGAGATCTTCGACTGGCCGCCGAAGCTGCTGCCCGGCGGACACTTCGGCGACAACCTCCACCGGCTCGACCAGAAGGTCGGCCTGCTGCGGGTGCTCGGCAACACCCTGCTGGTGGCGGGCGTCCAGACGCTCGGAGCGCTGGTCGTCGCCCTGCTCGCGGGCTACGCCTTCGCCAAGTTCCGCTTCCGGGGCCGCACCCTGCTGTTCGGGCTGCTGCTCTCCACCCTCGTGGTGCCCGAACAGGTCATGCTGGTACCGCTGTTCAAGATGATGATGAGCTTCGGCCTGCTCGACTCCTACCAGGCGCTCATCCTGCCCGGGCTGTGCGTGCCCTTCGCCATCTTCCTGATGCGGCAGTCGCTGAGCAGCCTCCCGGACGAACTCCTGGACGCCGCGCGGGTCGACGGCGCGGGCGAGTTCCGGGTGCTGTGGAGCGTGGTGGTGCCGGTCATGCGGCCGGTGCTGGCGGCCCTGTCGATCTTCCTCTTCCTGGGCTCCTGGAACCAGTTCGTCTGGCCGCTGATCGCCCTGCGCAGCCCCGAGATGCACACCCTGCCGGTCGCCCTCGCGACCCTGCACGGCAACCAGAGCACCACCGACTACGGCGCGATCCTCTCCGGCACCGCGCTGTCCACCCTGCCGATGATGGTCCTCTTCCTGGTCCTCCAGCGGCAGTTCATCTCCGGCCTGCTGGCCGGCGCCACGAAAGGCTGAGCATGACCGAGATCTGGGAACCGCACGCCCCCACCGCCGGCGGCGGCCTGCGCCCGCTGCACGCCGACGGGCTGGACCTGCGGGTCAGCGGCACGGGCACCGCCCGGGGGGTCGGCGACGGCGTCGTGGAGGTGACGGCCGAGGGCTCCGGACCGGTGCGGATCGAGTGGCGGGTGCCCTGCGTGGACGCCACCGCCTTCTGGACCCCCGAGCCGCGCGGCACCGGCTGGCTGCCCGCCGCCTGGAGCGCCCCGCGCCGCACCAGCCTCGCCAACGGTGCGCCGATCGCCGCGCTGGTCGGCACCGGCGACGTCGCGCTGTGCGCCTTCGCGGCCGAGCGCCCCGACGTGCTGGCCGGGGCCGGAGTCGTCGAGGAGACCGGCGAATTCCGCTTCTGGGCCCAGGCCGAGGGCCGGCTCACCGTACGGATCGACACCTCGCGGCGGCACTTCGGCCGCTGCCTGGCGGACCTCACCGCCTGGTGGGGGAGCGGCCGCACCGTCGACATCCCCGACGCCGCCCGCCGGCCCGCCTACTCCACCTGGTACTCGATGCACCAGGACGTCTCGCCCGAGCGCGTCGAGACCCAGGCGGCCCTCGGCAAGCCGCTCGGCCTGGACGTGATCATCGTGGACGACGGCTGGATGACCGCCGACCGCACCCGCGGCTACGCCCACTGCGGCGACTGGGAGCCCGTCTCGCTGCCCGACACCGCCGCCCACGTCGAGCGGGTGCACGAGCTCGGAGTGCGCTACCTGCTCTGGTACGCGGTGCCGTTCATCGGCAAGGACAGCGCCGCGTACCAGAAGCTCGGCCGCTACGCCCTCGCCGACGCCGCCCACATGGGCGCGATCGTCGCCGACCCGCGCTACCCCGAGGTCCGCGAGTTCCTCACCGACCGCCTCGTGCGCGCCGTCGAGGAGTGGGGCATGGACGGCCTCAAGGTCGACTTCGTCGACTGGTTCGCCCGCGCCGACGCCCCCGAGGCCGGCCCCGAGGCGGACTGCGCGAGCGTCGACGAGGGCGTGGAGCGCCTGCTCGCCTCCATCCGCGGCCGGATCACCGCCGCCGACCCCGAGGCGATGGTCGAGTACCGCCAGCCGTACGTCAGCCCCGGCCTGTGGCCGTACGTCACCATGATCCGGGCCACCGACTGCCCGCTCAGCCCGCAGGAGAACCGGCAGCGCACCGTCGACGTCCGGCTCGCCGCCGGGCCGGTGCCGGTCCACTCCGACATGCTGATGTGGCACCCGGGCGAGCCGCCGGAGCAGGTCGCCTGCCACCTGATCAACGTGCTGTTCTCCGTGCCGCAGGTCTCCGTCGACCTCGCGGCGCAGAGCCCGGCCCAGCGCGAGGCGATCGCCTTCTGGCTCGGTGTCTTCCGCGAGCACCTGGACACCCTGCAGCTCGGCGAACTGCGCCCGGCCCGGCCCGACCTCGGCTACCCGATGGTGACCGCCCTCGGCGCCGACACCGTGGCGGTGGCCCGCTACGCGGCGCTGCCGGTGGACGCCTCGGGCGAGGGGTGGCGCACCCTGCTGGTCGCCAACGCGGACGCCGACCCGGTGGTCCGGCTGACCGGCGCCGACGGGACGGCGACCGCCACCGTGCAGGACGCCCGAGGGCGTATCGTGCGCCAGGGCGAGGTCGAACTCGACCGGGCGGACGGCATCCTGGTGCCGCGCGGCGGGCTGTTGACGCTGCGCCGTCCGTAACCACGCCTTGTGATGCCGAGCCAGTGATGCCGCGTCACCCGTGTCCACGCCTGGAGGAGACCGCATGCCCGAGGGACCGCGCCGGCCGCGTCGTGGCGCCACCACCATCGAGGAGGTCGCCCGCGCGGCCGGGGTCTCCCGGCAGACCGTCTCCAACGCGCTCAACGCCCCGCACCGGGTCCGCCCGGAGACGCTGGAGCGGGTGACGGCGGCGATCCGCGAACTCGGCTACCAGCCCGACCAGTCGGCCCGGGCGCTGCGCAGCGGCGCCCGGCGCACCATCGGCTACCTGGCCCCGGTGGACGACCCGCTCGACCCCAACCCGCTCATGGCCGGCTTCCTGGAGGCCCTGGTCGACGCGGCCGGGGAACAGGGCCTGCGGGTGCTGCTGTTCCGCCCCACCCCGCCCGCCTCGGACCCGGTGGCCGCCATCGACGAACTGGTGGCGGCCCGGCAGGTGGACGGGCTGGTGCTGGCGGACGTGCTGAGCGAGGACGCCCGGATCGCGCACGTGGCCGGTCTCGGTCTGCCCTTCGTCAGCTTCGGGCGGACGGCGCCGGGGCAGCCGCAGCACTGGGTGGACATCGCCAACGACCAGGCGATGGCCGGGGTGGTGCGGCACCTGGCGGCGCTCGGCCACCGGCGGATCGGCTACCTCGGGGCGGCGGAGGAACTGCCCTGGATGGCGGCCCGGCGGGCGGGCTTCCTCGCGGAGGCCCGGCGGCTGGGGCTGTCCGCGGTGGTGGCGGAGCGCCCGGAGGTGGCGGCGGTCCGGGCGTGCCTGGACGGCCCCGACCGGCCGACCGCCTTCGCGGCGGGCAGCGACCTGCTGGCGCTGGACGCGTACGAGGCGGTGCGGGCGGAGGGGCTGGCGGTCGGTCCCGGCGGGGTCGCGGTCACCGGCTTCCACGACACCCCGCTCTGCCGGCACCTGCACCCCGCGCTGACCTCGGTGCGGCTGCCGCTGCGGGTGATCGCTGCGGCGCTGGTCGGGCGGCTGCTCGACCAGGTGCGCGGGGCGGCGGTGCCGGCGGCGGGGGTGGAGCTGACCGCGGAGCTGGTGGTGCGGGGGAGCAGTGGCTAGTCGATGGCGGGTGTGATGATCAGCTCGCCGACCAGTCGCTCCGCCGCTTCCCGTTGCTGTTCGGGGAGTTCCTCGTCGGTGACCAGCACGTCCACCTGGTCCAACGCGGCGAAGGAGGCCAGACCGACCGCGCCCCACTTGGTGTGGTCGGCCACCACGACCAGCCGGCGGGCGGAGCGGATGAAGGTGCGGTTGGTCTCCGCCTCGGCCAGGTTCGGGGTGGTCAGCCCGGTCGCGTCGGACAGGCCGTGGCAGCCCAGGATCAGCACGTTCACGTGCAGGGAGCGGATCGCCTGGTCGGCCACCGGCCCGACCAGGGCGTCCGAGGGCGTTCGGACGCCGCCGGTGCGGATCACCGTCGCGGTGCTCGGCGTGCCGTCCTCGTCCGGCTGCTCCAGCAGCTCGGCGATCCGCAGGGAGTTGGTGACGACGGTGAGCCCCTCGACGGCGCGCAGCTGCCGGGCGACCGCGTAGGTGGTCGTCCCGGCCGCCAGCCCGACCGCCGAACCGGGCTGCACCAGCGCGGCGGCCGCCCGGGCGATCGCCTCCTTGGCGGGCTGCTCCCAGCCCGCCTTGGCCTCGAAGCCGGGCTCGCCGGTGACGGCCGCCTCCGTCCGCACCGCGCCGCCGTGCACCTTGTGCACCAGGCCGCGCCGGGCCAGGGCGTCCAGGTCGCGGCGGATCGTCATGTCGGACACGCCCAGCTCCCGGACCAGCTCGGCGACCCGGACCCCGCCGAGTGCGCGGATCCGCTCCAGGATCAGTACGCGACGCTGCCCGGCGAGGGGTTGGGCGCTGTCGGCCATCTGGGCCTCCTCCGACTCGACGCTCTCGACGCTCTCGGCGCTCTCGACGCTTTCGGCGCTCTCGGCACTTTCGAGGCGTGGTTCTGATGGATAATGTTTGAGATTGTAGCTTTCTGTTGATTCTAGTTGATTCTAATGGCGTCGCGCAGAGGAAGAAGGCCATGGCCGGGACGACCCTGACCCAGCCCACCGTCAAGACCGTGACCACGCTCGCGGACGGGCGGCAGCTCATCTACTACGACAGCGGCGCCGCCGCGCCCCGGGACACCGTCGACCGGCGGCCGCTCGACCCGGCGTCCCACGGCTCGGAGGTGCGGCTCGACCCGGCCACCGGAGCCTGGGTCACCATCGCGGCCCACCGCCAGGCCCGCACCTACCAGCCCCCGGCTGAGGAGTGCCCGCTCTGCCCGTCCGGGGACGGGCGGCTCAGCGAGATCCCGGCCGCCGACTACCAGGTGGCCGTCTTCGAGAACCGCTTCCCCTCGCTGGCCGGAGCGACCGCCCCGCCCGTCTCGCCGGACGCCGACGGCCTGTGGACCAGCGGCCCGGGCACCGGACGCTGCGAGGTGGTCTGCTTCACCGCCGACCACGACGCCGCCTTCGCCGACCTCACCCCCGGCCGCGCCCGGCTCGTCCTCGACGCCTGG
>NZ_JAFLNG010001069.1 GCF_017427025.1 Streptomyces sp. FH025 | reverse complement strand
CGGGGTCGTACCGCTGCCGAGGGCATCCGGCTGCTGGCCGGTGGCGTTCTGGCCGTCGATGGTCTGGTCGGCCTTGAGGGTCTCCCAGAGCTTGTTGGCGTCCGACTCGACGAGGTCGATGTTCTTGTCCTGGGTGCGGTAGCGCCAGGGCGCGGTCACGAACTTGAGGTCGTGCATGTCGATGTTCTTCAGCGACATGCCGAAGGAGAGCAGCTTGTCCGGGGAGTTCAGTCCCTCGTCGACGGTCAGCGACTTGGTCGCGGCGTCCGCGAGCGGCAGCAGGTTGGTGGGGCTCAGCCCGTCCTTCTTCATCTTGGTGGCGAGCGAGCTGAGGAAGGCCTGCTGGCGCTTCATCCGGCCGATGTCGGAGCCGTCGCCTATGCCGTGCCGCAGCCGCACGTAGTCGAGCGCCTGCTGGCCCTGGACGGTCTGCTTGCCCTGCGGGAGGACGAGGTTGCCCTTCTTGTGCAGGTTGGGGTTGATGTCCCCCTCGTAGATCGGCTTCGGCAGGCAGATGTCCACGCCGTCGACGGCCTTGGTCATCGCGGCGAAGCCGTTGAAGTCGACCACGATGGTGTGGTCGATCCGGATCCCGGTGAGCTTCTCGATGGTGTTCTGGGTGCAGGCCGGGTTGCCGTCGTCGCTGCCGCCCATGGAGAAGGCGGCGTTGAACAGGTCGGTGCCGCCGCCCTTGGTCCACTTGCCGTTGGGCAGCTTGCAGGACGGTATCTGCACCATCGCGTTGCGCGGGATCGAGATGCCCACGGCGTGCTTGTGGTCGGCGTAGACGTGCAGCAGGATCGTGGTGTCCGAGCGGGCGCCGCCGTCCTCGCCGCCGCCGAGGTCCGCGTTGTTCTTGCCCCGGCTGTCCGAGCCGATCAGCAGCAGGTTGACCGGCTTGTTGCCGTCCGCGTCGGCCTTGGCCTCCGGCGGGCGGTCGCCGGACACCGCGTCGGCGTCGAAGGTCTTGATGTTGGCGTTCAGCTTGTAGTAGATCGCACCGCCGGTGCCCGCGATCAGCACCAGCACACCGGCCGCGGACCAGGCGACGATCTTCTTCACGTTCCGCTTGGGCTTGCTGTTGCGCCGGGCGGCGGCCCGGCCGCCGCCGGCGGCCTCCGCCTTCCCGCCGCCCTTGCCCTGTGCGGCACGGCGGGCCTCCGCCCGGCCGCCGGAGCGCGGCGGGGGCACGGAGCCCTTCGAGCCCTCCGTCGCGAGCGCGTCGGGCGTGCCCTCGCCCCGAGCCGGGCTCTCGCCCCTCCGACCTGACATGCGCGTACCTTTCACCGACGGAAGCGACGCCCCGGACGATCTGGCGCACCGCACACAGAGGAGACGGCCCGAACCGTTCCCAGGTTGCACATACGAAAGTCGGTACAGACCGACCATCGTGGCTTCCGATCATATTTAGGCCCACGGTGATCACGGACCTCCGGTACACCGGCAGCCCGGGCAGCCACTGGGGCATCCTGTGACAGACCACCCGAAATCACCTGATTCGGACGGGAATCAGAAGACGCAGGGGATGCCGCCGCCGGACCGGGCGTCGACCATCGGACCCTGCTGGGCCACCTTGGTGCCCGGGTCGGTCGGGGCGGTGGTGGGCCGGCCCTCCTTGAAGCCCGGGCCGCCCAGGACCTCGGCCTCGTCGGAGGAGGACACCCCCGCTGCGGATGAGGCGTTGAACACGTCCACCGTCGCCGGGGAGGCCGTCTT
>NZ_JAFLNG010001068.1 GCF_017427025.1 Streptomyces sp. FH025 | reverse complement strand
TCGCGCTCGGCCATGCCGGCCTTCACGTCCTGGGCGAACTGCTTGGCGAGGTCGCCCAGGTGCAGCGCACCGCGCGCCGCGGTGCCGGAGAGGCTGTCCGGAGTGAGCCGGTGAACCGCCTCGTTGGCCTTCTTCATGGCCCAGACGGTGGCGCCGGCGCCGACCGCCATCCAGAAGATGCGTGCCATGTCGTCAGCCCCTCACCGCGCGCCGGACCCTGGAGAGCAGGCCGCCCCTGGGCGCGGTCGCGGCGCGCACCTCGGCCCGGATCAGCCGGGCCAGCTCCTCGCGCTCACCGGCCTGGAGCGGCACGCCCGGCGTGCCGCCCTGCTGCTTGGAGACGGCCTTGCGGACGCCGTAGCTGAAGGCCGCGACCTTCACCAGCGGCCCGCCCAGGGTGGCGGCCACGGTGGAGGACAGCGCGTTGGCGTTGGCGGCGGCGTCCTGCACGTTGGCGGTGATCTCGTCCACCCGTTCGAGCTGCTCGTTGGCGCTGCGCACCGCGGAGCCCGCGTCGGTCAGCAGCGGCACGGCCTGCTCGGTGACCGCGGAGACCAGGACGGCGGCCTCCTTCAGCACTCGCGAGAGGCGGACCAGCACCACGGCGAGCAGGGTGACCAGGACCGCCCAGAAGACGGCGACGAGCAATCCGGCCAGCTCTCCCACGGACACCTTTGCGCGCTCCCTCGCCTTGCTCCTCTACAGGGGGAACCCTATCGCGCCCGGGCCCGCTTTCCGGACCGGGTTACCGGCCGGGGCCCGCGCCGTCCTCACCGGCGCGGAATAGATGAAACTTGCCCATTGCTTGAGGAGGCAAGGATCCACCCGGAAGGAGCACCATGGCCATCCACGACGAGTACCGCCTCGCGACGTTCTACTTCGAGTCCAAGGCGTACACCGATGCCGCCCGCATGCTGGAGGGCGTGCTGGCCGAGGAGCCGGCCAACCTCTCCGTCCGGCTGCTGCTGGCCCGCAGCTACTACCACTCCGCCCAACTCGGCCGCGCCGAGGCCGAGCTGCACCGGATCCTCGAACTCGACCCGGCCGAGGACTACGCCCGGCTGATGCTCGGCCGCACCCTGGAGCGCCAGGGCCGCACCGAGGAGGCCCGCCCGCACCTGCGGCTGGCCGCCGCGATGGCCGGCGAGGAGATCTGACCGGCAGGCACCGGAAAAGGGGCGAGCCCCCGCCGCCTCGAAAGGCGACGGGGGCTCACTCGTGGTCTCGCGAAGAGCGGAACCGCTCGCGGGTCAGCGCGAGTAGTACTCGACGACGAGCTGCTCGTCACAGATCACCGGGACCTCCTTGCGCTGCGGCGCACGGTCCAGGCGGAAGGCCAGGGCCTTCAGGTTGACCTCGAGGTACTTCGGGGTCTGGCCCTCACCCGCGTAGCCACCCTCACGGGCGACCTGGAAGGGGACCTTCTCCTTGCTGCGCTCGCGGACGGTGACCACGTAGCCCGGCTTCATCTGGAACGACGGCTTGTTGACCTTGCCACCGTTGACCTCGATGTGGCCGTGGACGACCATCTGGCGGGCCTGGTAGATGGTGCGGGCGATGCCCGAACGCAGCACCAGCGAGTCCAGACGGGTCTCCAGCTCGGCGACGAGCGCCTCACCGGTCTTGCCCTCGGCCTTCTTCGCGCGGTCGAACGCACGCGACAGCTGCTTCTCGCTCAGGTCGTACTGGGCGCGCAGACGCTGCTTCTCGAGCAGACGGACC
>NZ_JAFLNG010001067.1 GCF_017427025.1 Streptomyces sp. FH025 | reverse complement strand
GACGCCGGGTGCTCCAGGATCCGGAGCACCACCTTGCCGTCCACCGTCTCCTGGGCGACCAGCAGCGCCGCCAGCTCGTCCAGGTGCTGCCGGTGTTCGCGCAGCAGCTCGACGGCCCGGCGCTCCGCGCGGCGCAGCAGTGCGGCCACCGCCTCGTCCACGGCGCGCTGGGTCTGCTCGGAGTACGGGCGGCGCAGCAGGTCCTCGGGGTGGTCGCCGAGGTACTGCGGGGAACCTGAGGAATAGCCGACCGGGCCGAGTTCCGGGGAGAGGCCGAACTCCCGGACCATCCGGGTGGCGACCGAGGTGGCGTTGGCGAGGTCGTTGGCGGCGCCGGTGGAGCCCTCGCCGAAGACCACCAGCTCCGCCGCCCGTCCGCCGAGTTGGACGGTGAGAAGGTCGGTCAGGTAGCCCTCGCTGTACAGGTGCCGCTCCGCCTCGGGCAGTTGCTCGGTGGCGCCGAGGGCGACCCCGGCGGGGAGGATGGTCACCTTGGCGACCGGGTCGGCGTGCTCGCACAGCGCGGCCATCAGCGCGTGCCCGGACTCGTGCACGGCCACCGCGTGACGCTCCTCGGGCAGCAGCGCGTTGGAGGACTCCCGCCGCCCGAGCAATACCCGGTCTCGGGCGTCGTCGAGGTCGGCGGCGGTGATGATGGCGCGCTCGGCGCGCACGGCGTTGATGGCGGCCTCGTTGACCAGGTTGGCGAGGTCGGCGCCGGAGAAGCCGGGGGTGCCGCGGGCGATCCGGTTGAGGTCGGTGTCCGGGGCGAGGGTCTTGCCGCGGGTGTGCACGACGAGGATGGCGGCCCGCTCCGCCTGGTTGGGCAGCGGGACGGTGACCTGCCGGTCGAAGCGGCCGGGGCGCAGCAGGGCCGGGTCGAGCGCGTCCGGCCGGTTGGTGGCAGCGATCACGACGATGCCGGTGCTCTGGTCGAAGCCGTCCATCTCGGAGAGCAGCTGGTTGAGGGTCTGCTCGCGCTCGTCGTTGCCGCCGATCCGGGAGCCGCCCGCGCGGCGGCCGCCGACGGCGTCGATCTCGTCGATGAAGATGATCGACGGCGCGCGCTTTCGGGCCTCCTCGAACAGGTCGCGGACGCGGGAGGCGCCGACGCCGACGAACATCTCCACGAAGCCGGAGCCGGTCACGGAGAGGAACGGCACCGAGGCCTCGCCGGCGACCGCCCGGGCGAGCAGCGTCTTGCCGGTGCCGGGCGGCCCGACCATGATCACCCCACGCGGTCCCTTGGCCCCGGCGGCGGCGTACCGCTCCGGGCTGCGCAGGAAGTCGACCACCTCGCTGACCTCCTGCTTCACCCCCTCGTACCCCGCCACGTCGGCGAAGCCGGTGTCCGGCCGCTCGGCCTCGATGATCTTCGCCCGGGAGCGGCCGATCGCGCTCAGCCCGCCGCCCAGCGAGCGGGCGGCCATCCGGCCGGACCAGAGGAACAGCCCGCCGAAGATCAGCAGCGGCAGGAACAGCAGCAGGGTGGACCAGATCGAGCCGCCGCTGGAGCGGCTGGCGGTGACGTTCACGTGCTGGTCGGAGAGCGCGTGGCTGAGCTGGGAGGTGTCCAGGGCGGTGGGGATCTGACTGGTGAAGTGGGTGCCGTCCTTGAGTACGCCGCTCACGCCTCCGGTGTCGGTGACGTCCACGGTCTGCACCTGGCCGGCGTCGACCCGGTTCAGGAAGTCGGTGTAGCCGTAGCGGGTGCCGATCTTGCCGGG
>NZ_JAFLNG010001066.1 GCF_017427025.1 Streptomyces sp. FH025 | reverse complement strand
CGGCAACAGCGGGCCGGTACGGCCCCTGGTCAACGGCCACCGAGGAGGCGCGGGCCACCGGAGCGACCACCGGATCCGTCACGACGGCCACCGCCGCCACGACGGGCGGAACCGCCCCCGACGTCTTCGGGGCATCAGCCGGCCCACCGACCGGACCACCCGCCGGATCGCCGCTCAGGCCGCCCTTCGGCCCCCCGGTGGGCTCCCCCTTCACGTCCTGCGGCCCGGTCAGGTCCGCCAGCGCCAGCCCGCGGAGCTCCTTGCCCTCCGCGTCGGTGAGCACCGGCCGCCCCTGCGCGTCCAGCCGGACGGCCGGGTCGGCGACCTCGACCACCGGTTCGCCGTCCGGCCCGGTGACCACCAGCAGCCCGGCGGCGTCGGTGACCGGGGTGCCGTCGGAGCGCAGGATGACCGGCTTGCCGTCCGCGCCGAGGACGGGCTGCCCGTGTTCGTCGAGCTTGACGTTGAGCCCGGGCACGCCGACCACCGGCTTGCCGTCCCGCCCGGCGAGCAGGACCAGCCCGGTGCCGTCCGCCCCGAGCACGCCCGGTTCCCCGAGCGCGGCGGGCAGTCCGGCGGCGAGCGGGTCGAAGCCGCCCCTGGTGCGGTACGAGGCGGCGGTGATCCCCGTCCCGGACGCGGTGCCGAGCCGCAGCAGGGCGACGACGGCCGGTTCCTTGAGCGCGGCGCCGAGGGCGTCCTTCATGGCGCGGCCGAGTTCGGTGAGCAGCCCGCCGATCTTCAGCGCGGCCGTCTCGACCGCGGCGGCCTCCAGCCCGGCGGCGACCTGCCCGGCCGCGGCGTTCCGCACCGCGTTCGCGGCGTCGCCGACGGCCTTCTCCATCCCGACGACCAGCCCGGTGCGCCCCTGCCCGGTGTCGTTCTTCGCCGCGGTGGCGACCTCGGCGGCGGCCCGCTGGGCGGCCGCGGCCTGTTCCCGGGCCTGCTCGAGTTCGGCGGCCAGGTTCTGGAGGGTGGCGATGATCTCGGCCTTGCAGCCGTCGACGGCCCGGGCGGCGGTGTCGAAGGCTCCGGCGAGCAACCCGACCGCGGTGTGCGCGTCGTCCAGGTGGCCCTTGCCGCCGCCGCTGAAGGCCAGCCAGTACGCGCCGAAGGCGTCCACCGCGTGCCCGGTGTTGTCGGCGGTCACGCGCCGGACGGACTCCCCGGCGCGGCGGGTGAGCCGGTCGGCGTCGGCGGCGAACTCCCGCCAGAGCGCGGCCGCCTTGCGCAGGCCCTCCTCGTCGGCCTGCGGCCACGGGTGACCGGTCCTGGCCAGCAGCGGGACCAGTTCCTCGGGCGGTTTCCGGGACACGCGCATCTCCCCCTTCGAGCCGGACCCGTCAGACCGACATGTCCTTGGGGACGACCGGCGCCGCCCCCGGGGTTGCCCCGGCGTCCTGCGAATGGACGGCCGCCGAGGCGATCGGCGAGGCCGTCGGTGAGGAGCTCGGCCCCGCCGACCCCCCGAAGCCGCTCGCCGCCGAGGTGTCGGTGTCGGTCGTCCGCTCCGCCATCGCGTGCAGCCCGGCCCCGACCTGCCCCACCCGGTCGGCCAACCCGCGCAGCCCACCGATGAGTTCACCGCGCGAAGGGCCGTACACGGCGGCAAAGGCGCTGCCCGGCTGGTCCGTCCCCCAGGGCGCGCCGAGCGCGGCGAGGCCCTTCTCCAGGGCACCCGCGGCCTTGCCCAGCTCGCGCCCGATCTTCTCGAACTCCCGCCCCTCG
>NZ_JAFLNG010001065.1 GCF_017427025.1 Streptomyces sp. FH025 | reverse complement strand
GACGGCCTCCTCCCGGCCATCGCGCAGCAGCACGACACCGGCGAGGTGCTGATGCTGGGCTGGATGGACGACGAGGCGCTGCACCGCACGCTCACCACCGGCCGCTGCACCTACTGGAGCCGCAGCCGCCGCGAGTACTGGGTCAAGGGCGACACCTCGGGCCACGCGCAGGCGGTCAAGTCGGTGGCGCTCGACTGCGACGGCGACACCCTGCTGGTCAAGGTCGACCAGACCGGCGCGGCCTGCCACACCGGCGACCGCACCTGCTTCGACGCCGACGTGCTCCCGCTTTCCTGACCCCAGCCAACCCGAAGAACTCCAGAAGGTGCCGCCCCGCATGGACCTCGAAGCCTTCCGCAAGCTCGCCGTCGACACCCGGGTGATCCCGGTCACCCGCAGGCTCCTCGCGGACGGCCTCACCCCGATCGGCCTCTACCGTAGCCTCGCCGAGGAGCGGCCCGGCACCTTCCTGCTGGAGTCCGCCGAGCAGGGCCGCTGGTCGCGCTACTCCTTCGTCGGCGTGCGCAGCGCCGCCGTGCTGACCGCCGACGAGCATGGCGAGGCCCGCTGGCTCGGCACCCCGCCGGTCGGCATCCCCACCACCGGCGACCCGTTGCAGGTGCTGCGCGCCGCCCTGGAGGCGCTGCACACCCCGCGCCACGCCGACGACGGCCTGCCCCCGCTGACCGGCGGCCTGGTCGGCTACCTCGGCTACGACGTCGTCCGCCGGCTGGAGAAGCTGCCCGACCTCAACCCGGACGACCTCAAGCTGCCCGAGCTGACCATGCTGCTGGCCACCGACCTCGCGGTGCTCGACCACAACGACGGCACGGTGCTGCTGATCGCCAACGCCGTCAACCACAACGACCTGGCCAGCGGCGTGGACGAGGCCTGGGCGGACGCGGTGGCCCGCCTGGACGCGATGGAGGCCGACCTGCTCAAGCCGGTCGACCCGGGCCTGGCCACCTTCACCCCGGCCGGCCCGGGCGAGGTGCACTCGCCGTTCGGCGGGGAGCCGTATCGGGCGGCCGTGGAGGACATCAAGGAGCGGATCCGGGCCGGGGAGGCCTTCCAGGTCGTCCCCTCGCAGCGCTTCGAGGCGCCCTGCCCGGCCTCCGCGCTGGACGTCTACCGGGTGCTGCGCACCACCAACCCCAGCCCGTACATGTACCTGTTCCGCTTCCCCGGGCCGGACGGTGGCGCCGAGGGCGGGTTCGACGTGGTCGGCTCCAGCCCTGAGGCGCTGGTCAAGGTCGCCGACGGCGAGGCGATGCTGCACCCGATCGCCGGCACCCGGCACCGGGGCGCCACCCCGCACGAGGACGCGGTGCTGGCCGCCGAACTGCTCGCCGACCCCAAGGAGCGGGCCGAGCACCTGATGCTGGTGGACCTCGGCCGCAACGACCTCGGGCGGGTCTGCGAGCCGGGCAGCGTCGAGGTGGTCGACTTCATGCAGATCGAGCGCTACAGCCACGTGATGCACATCGTCTCCACCGTCACCGGCAAGGTCGCCCCCGGGCGGAGCGCCTTCGACGTGCTGACCGCCTGCTTCCCGGCCGGCACCCTCTCCGGCGCGCCCAAGCCCCGGGCGATGCGGATCATCGAGGAGCTGGAGCCCACCCGGCGCGGCCTGTACGGCGGCTGCGTCGGCTACCTGGACTTCGCCGGGGACTCGGACACCGCGATCGCGATCCGCACCGCGGTGCTGCGCGACGGCACCGCGTTCGTGCAGGCG
>NZ_JAFLNG010001064.1 GCF_017427025.1 Streptomyces sp. FH025 | reverse complement strand
GCCGGGCGGCAGCTGGAGCAGGACGCGCCCGGTGAGGTCGTCGCCGGCGGCGTCGGCCACCGTGGACAGGACGGCGCCGATGTCCCACAGGGCCGTGGCTTCGGTGGCGCCCTCGATCCAGGCCGCGGTCGCTCGCACGAAGCGTTCCGGGCTGAGCGGCTCGGCGGCCTGCAAGGGGTTGAGCAGGATCAGGGCCATGGTCTCCGGCAGGCGGGCGGCCAGTTCCGCGCGCACGTCGCCGACCAGGTGGGCGCCCAGCAGGGCCAGGACGACCCGGGCGGCCCGCTCGGCCTCCTGCGGGGTGTCGTACTCGCCGCGCTCCCGGACCTCCTCCAGGAACGCCTCCCATCGAAGAGTCACCGCGGTTCTCCCTCCGTCCCGAGGACCGGCGCGACCGGTGCCCGGTCAGGGCTCGACGGCCAGGCGCCGGTGCAGACCTGTGAGCTTCAGCAGCCGCACCACACGGCGCCCGGCCCCGCGCAGGACCAGGCGGGCGCCGCTGCGGTCGGCCTGGTTGCGGGCCCGGACGAGGGCGCCCAGGCCCGTGCAGTCCATGAACGTCACCTCCGAAAGATCGAGCACCACCTCCCGGTGCGACTCGAGCGCGGCGGCCAGAGCACGGCGCAGCGCGGGGCGGTGTCGAGGTCGATCCCGCCGTTCGCCCGCACGACGAAGGGTTCGTCGCTCTGGCCGTGCATGGCGTTGCCCCGTCGCCGCGGGTAGGCCGGTCTGGGCGAGGCCGGCCGGCGGTCGGGGGTGTTCCGGCCGCCCTTCGATCGAGGGGGAGAGATCAGGGGCGGCCGGAACGGCATCGGGGAGTGGTCAGGCCTGGATCTGCTTGCGGTCACCGCTGTGGCTGATCGCGACCTTGCGGGGCTTGGCCTTCTCGGCGACCGGGATCTTCAGGGTCAGCACGCCGGCGTCGTAGTCGGCGGTGATCCCGGCGGGGTCGAGGGTGTCGGAGAGCATGACCTGGCGGGAGAACACTCCGAGCGGGCGCTCGGACAGCTCCCACTTCACGCCCTCGCCTTCCTGGTGCGGGCGGCGCTCGGCCTTGACGGTCACCATGTTCCGCTCGACGTCGATGTCGATCGCCTCCGGGTCGACGCCCGGCAGGTCGAAGCAGATCACGTACTCGTCGCCGGCCCGGTAGGCGTCCAGCGGCATCGGCGCCGGACGCGACCAGGTCCCCGTGTTGCCCAGGAACTGCTGGGTCAGACGGTCCAGCTCGCGGAACGGGTCAGTGCGCAGCAGCATCGCGAAACACCTCCACTGATCGAATGGGTGCCAGTGCGCTTCACCTGACACCTTTGTAGCGCGTCATCCATCCGATGACAAGTCGTGGTGTCGCCTGTAGAGTGACTGCATGAGTGAGAAGCCCCGCAGACCGGCCGCTGGTCCTCCCCAGCCGGTCGAACCCGCCTCGTTCCTGGCGGCCGCGGCAGCGCTGGCCGCCATAGACGACGCCGTCCGCACCGCCCAGAACCCCGCGTCCCAGCCCCCGACCGCCCCTGATGAGCAGGAAGGCCCCGGGCGGGCGCTGGCCGCCCTGGTGCTGCTGCGCGAGCTGCGCACCCAGCTCGCCGGCTGGGAAGCCGGCCTGGTGGAGAGCGCCCGGGAGGCCGGCGCCACCTGGGCCGACCTCGCCCAGCCCATGGGCGTCGCCAGTCGCCAGGCCGCCGAGAACCGCTACCTGCGCCTCAAGCCCGCCGGCGGCAAGACACAGGCCGGCACCGGCG
>NZ_JAFLNG010001063.1 GCF_017427025.1 Streptomyces sp. FH025 | reverse complement strand
CCCCCGCCCCGGCGACGTCATCGTCGACGTCGGCTGCGGCACCGGCTCCCTGGCCGTCCTGCTGGGCCGCACCGAACCCGGCGCCACCGTCATCGGCGTCGACCCCGACCCCGACGTGCTGCGCATCGCCCGCCGCAAGGCCGCCGCCGCCGGCACCGCACCGCAGTGGCGCACCGGCCTGGGCGACGCTGTCGCCGACCTCGTCGGCCCCGCCAGCGCCGACACCGTCGTCTCCAGCCTCGTCCTGCACCAGTGCCCCGTCCCGATGAAACGGGCCATCCTCACGGCCATGCGCGAGACGCTGCGCCCCGGCGGCAAACTGGTGATCGCCGACTACGGGCGCCAGCGCACCGCGGCCATGCGCCTGGCGTTCCGCATCGTGCAGCTGGCCGACGGCAAGCAGGACACCCAGCCCAACGCCGACGGCGTCCTGCCCGGGTTGATCGCCGAGGCGGGCTTCGAGGGCGTGCGCGAGGCGGAGACGGTGGCGACGGTGACCGGCTCGCTGTCCCTCTACACCGCCCGCCGCCCCGCCCGAGCCGGGGCTTGAGAGCGATCCGCCCGAACTCCGCCCGCGCGCACGGCCGGCCGGACCACCGAGGGGGTCAGGCCCGTCAACTCCCGCATCCGGCGGGAGAGATGGGCCTGGTCGGCGAAGCCTCCCGCCAGTGCCGCCTCGGCCAGGGAGTGCCCCTGGCCGAGCGCGTCCACCGCCCGCGCCAGCTGCCGCCAGGCGCGCCAGCACGTCAGCGGCACCCCCAACTGCGCCCGCGCCAGGGCCCGCAGGCGCTGCGGGGACAGCCCCACCCGCGCCGCCAGGCGCTCCAGCGGCAGCCGGTCCTCGGCCAGCGCCCGCATCGCCGCGCGCAGCCGCGCGTCCACCCCGGCCGAGGGCAGCACCCCGGCCGGGCGCAGGTCCCGCTCCTGAAGGCCCCGCCAGCGCGGCGCCACGCTCACGCCCGGCCCGCAGTCGTTGCGCAGCCGGTCGGCGAACGCGCAGTGCGGGTCGACGTAGAAGGCGCGCACCTGGCGCACCGGGTCCATCCGGTGGCGCGCCATCGGCGCCACCACCACCGCCGCCCCGCCGTGGCGCCGCCCGGCGGCGTCCGTGACCACCACCGGGCCGCAGACCGCGACGGCGACCTGGAAGGCGGCGTGCCGGTGGAAGGCGCTGTCCGCCAGCGGCCCCCGGTACAGCGCGTAACCGTCGCCGATCGTCAACCGGGGTTCTGTGAAAGGAAGTTCGCCCCCGCTCAAGAT
The DNA here is from genome assembly GCF_017427025.1 of Streptomyces sp. FH025. Taxonomy (GTDB): domain Bacteria; phylum Actinomycetota; class Actinomycetes; order Streptomycetales; family Streptomycetaceae; genus Kitasatospora. Next base: position 498 of record NZ_JAFLNG010001063.1, on the reverse strand, counting down.
CGGCGCCACAGGCCCGCCGCCCGCGCGTCCTCGGCCGCGGCGCCCGCCAGCCGCACCGAGGCGATCAGGCCCAGCACCGCCAGAGCGCCCCACAGCGGGACGGACAGCACGCTCGGCCGCCCGGTGTCCATCCGGTCGCCGCTGAGCCACACCCGCGTCTGCCAGCCGTCCGGATGCGGCTCCCGCACCGGACGCTCCTCGCTGAACTCCCGTCCGTCCACGCTCCAACGGTACGTGCAGCCGTACGTCGGATCGCCCAGCGTCCCGTTCTCCCCGGCCAGGCGGCCGGTGACATGGCAGTGCGTCACCGTCGCCTCCACGCCGCGCGGCTCGTGCAGCCGGGTGCGGACGGTGTCGGTGGCCTGCGCCGCCGTGAACACCGTCGCCTCCACGACCACCAGGAACAGCACCAGGAAGGCGCCCGCCACCGCGCGGCGCCCGCCCGCCACCTTACGGCCCAGCGGCAGTGACAGCAGCACACCCGCCACCAGCGCCACC
>NZ_JAFLNG010001062.1 GCF_017427025.1 Streptomyces sp. FH025 | reverse complement strand
ATAGCCGGCTGGGTCGACTTCTCCCGCGACCGCGACACCGCGGACGGACAGGACGTCGTCCGGGCCATGACCACGGCACTGGCCCGGCGCGGACCGGACGGCGAGGGGCTGTGGAGCTCCGCGCACGCCGCCCTGGGCCACCGCCGCACCGCCCGCGACCCGCACCCACAGCCGCTCACCGCCCCCGGCGGCACCGGCCCGCGCGCCGTCCTCTCCTTCGCCGGCCACCTCACCAACCCGCGCGAGCTGCGCGACCGGCTCGCCGCCGCGGGGCACCGCGCGGTCACCGGTGGCGACGCCGAGGCCGTCCTCCAGGCCTACCAGGTCTGGGGCGAGGACTTCGTCACCCGGATCGAGGGCGGCTACGCACTCGCCCTCTGGGACCAGAGCCGCGAGGAACTGCTGCTGGTCCGCGACCGGATGGGCGTCAAGCCGCTCTTCTACGCGACCACCCCGGACGGCGTGCTCTTCGGCTCCGAGCCCAAGGCCGTCCTCGCCCACCCCGGTTTCCGGCCCGCCCTCGACGCCGACGGCCTGCGGGACATCCTCTCCGTCGCCCGAGTGCCCGGCCACGCGGTCTTCCGGGGCCTGCGTGAGGTCCTGCCCGGGGCGCTGCTGCGGGTCGGCCGCTCCGGCGCGACCGAACGGCGCTACTGGCAGCTGCGGGTCGCCGGGCACGCCGACGACCTGGACACCACCGTCGACACCGTCCGCGCACTCCTGGAGGCCGCGGTCGCCCCGCACCTGGACGGCGAGGAGCTGCCCTGCTCGCTGCTCTCGGGCGGCCTCGACTCCAGCTCGCTCACCGCGCTGGCCGCCGCCCTCGCCCGCCGCCAGGGCCGCGGCCCGATCCGCTCGCTCGCCGTCAACGACCAGGAACCGGGCGCCGACGGCGCCGCGGCGCAGGGCAACGAGGACCACCTCTACGCCCGTCTGATGGCCGCGCACGCCGGCACCGAACACGGCGAGATCTCCCTCGCCGGCCTGGACCTGCTCGACCCCGGGCTGCGGGCCTCGGTGCTCGCCGCGTACGACATCCCGATCAACAAGGGCGACCAGTACGCCTCGCTGCGGCTGCTGTTCGGCGAGGCGCGCGGGCACGCCGCCGTCGCGCTGTCCGGCGAGTGCGGCGACGACGTCTTCGGCGGCTACAACTGGAACCGGCTGCCCGAGTGGATCGCCGAACCGACCTTCCCGTGGGTGGCGGAGGGCCGCCCGCGCTTCCTGGGCACCGACGTCGTCTTCGACCCCGGACTGCTCGGCAAGCTCGACCTGGCCGGCTACGAGCGCGACCGCCACGGCGCCGCCGTCGCCGAGATCGCCGCCGCCGACGCGATCGACGACCCGGTCGAGGCCCGCTACCGCGAGGTCACCTACCTGGCGCACACCCGCCACACCCGGGTGCTGTTCGACCGACTGGACCGCCTCGGCACCGACGCCGGGCTCGACATCCGGGTGCCGTTCGCCGACCCGCGGCTGGTCGAGTACACCTTCAACATCCCCTGGGCGATGAAGGCGTTCGACGGCCGCGAGAAGAGCCTGCTGCGGGCGGCGATGAAGGACCTGCTGCCCGAGCCGGTGGCGATGCGGGTCAAGACGCCGTACCCCAACCTGCGGGACGCCGGCTACGACCGGGTGCTGCGGGAGCGGCTGGCCCGGGTCGCGCTGGACCGGGACAGCCCGGTCGCCCCGCTGCTCGCCCCCGCGCTCCGGGCCGCCGTGGCCCGCGACGGCGCGGACGCCCTGGTCGCGGGGGTCGGC
>NZ_JAFLNG010001061.1 GCF_017427025.1 Streptomyces sp. FH025 | reverse complement strand
GAGCCTACGGCGCGGTTGGCGCTACCGTGTCGGAAGCACTGGAGGAAAGCCCATGAAGCACCATCGCCTGCTCGAAGAGGCCCTGCGCAGTCTGCCGAAGGGCTTCAAGGTCGAGTTGTCCGGGGAGTTGGTCATCGCGCAGGCGCCGCCGTCGTCGATCCACCAGCTCAACCTCGCGATTGTCCAACGGCAGTTCGAGGTGCACTGCCCTCCAGGTTACTTCCCGACCGGGAACAGCGACCTCTCCTCGTCCGAGGCCGATGCCGTCCGCAACCCCGACCTCACCTGCCTGCCCGAGGACGTCATCGAGCTGGGCCGCGAGATCCCCGCCGAACTGGCACTGATCGCGGTCGAGGTCGCTTCGCCGTACAACCCGGACAACGACTGGACGGGGAAAGTCCGCGACTACCCGCGCATGGGCCTTCCGCTCTACCTGATCGTGGACCCGCGAGAGAAGGCGGTGACACTGTTCTCCGAGCCCACCCGGGAGCGCTACCGTACCCGGACGGAGCGGGAGTTCGGCGATACTATCCGCATTCCCGCGCCGTTCGACTTCGAGTTGGACCTGTCGCGACTGGTGCCCTACCGGGGCACACCGATCTCGGGGCCCTCGTTACGGGCGAAGCCGATGAAGTCGGCCCAGGCCTGGGCAGTGAACGCGAGCTGGGGCCCAGTCCTGTCCTTGGAGTCCCGTACCTGGACCGTGGCCTCAGCGAGGGCGACCTCCACGCAGGCGCCGCCTTCGGTGCCGCTGTGGCTGGACTTGAACCAGGCCAGTTCGGTGCTCACAGTTCCTCCGCCAGCTTGGCGATGAATGCAGCGGAGGCCTCAGGGTTGAGGGCCCGCTGGAGGATCATCGCATGCCGCTGGCTCATGAGGGCGACCTTTTCCGGGTCGGAGTGGAGCAGGCCCATCGCATGCCCCTCCTCGTACGCGAGGCGCTGGTGCTCCGCACTGTCGAGCAGGATGAAAGGGCCGTTCAACCCCGGGTGTGCGCCCGCGCCTGGTACGACCTGGATGACGATGTGGCGTGCCTCGCCGACGGCCAGTAGGTGGAGTAGCTGGCCCTTGTGCGCGGCTTCCGTGCTGAGCGGGTTCCGTAGCGCCGCTTCGCCAATCAGGAAGTTGAACGACTTGGTCTGTGTCTTCAAGAGTTCCTGCCGTGCGAGACGAGCGGCGACGCGCTCCTCGATGGTGTCGTCATCGAGTGGCGGCCAATTCGCGTTGAGGAGCGCCCGTGCGGAATCCTCGGTCTGGAGAAGCCCCGGGATGAGCAGCGTTTCGAACCAATGGAGAACGATGGCCTCGGCCTCGTATCGCATGTACTCCTCGGCGAAGTGGGGATACTTCTCAGGCTTCAGGAACTGCGCTCCGGCCAGCAGGATTTCCTTCGCGTCGCACATATCGTCCGCGACCTGCAACAGGTGAAACGACGGCTTGCGCCGCCCCGCCTCCATCGATCTCACGCTCTCGTAGCTGTACCCCGCCTGGGCCGCCAGGTCCTCGCGGCTGACGCCGGCGCGGATGCGCCAGAGCTTGATCTGGTTGCCGCAGTACTTCCAGGACATCGGCGGCGGCGTGGCGGACGAGGACGCGTTCATCGCTGACCCCCCAAAGTCATTCGGTCTGGGTTCCTGACGTTAGGTCCCCAACCGCCTGGGAGGTATGCGAATCGTCTGAATCCGTCCGTACGGGTGACCGCCGCCCGGGAGCTACTCGTTCGGCCAGAGGATCAGGTCGTCCAGCGGGTACCGGCGCGGTCG
>NZ_JAFLNG010001060.1 GCF_017427025.1 Streptomyces sp. FH025 | reverse complement strand
ACATCGACGTTCGGGTGCCGGGACACGGCAGTGCCGGTGAGCGGTGGGCGCGGATCAAGGCGGAGTCTGAGCGACTGGTGAGAGCGGGCGGGGCCGTCCTGCAGGAGTTCGACGGGCACCACGTTGTGATGGCCGACCCGGAGGGCAACGAGTTCTGCGTTGCCGCAGCCTCGGCCTGAGGCTGGCAGAGGTCGGGGACGTTCCCTCTGGCCGTCAACAAACCGTCGATGCGCCGTGACGACGAAACTCCGCCAGAGCGAGTGATCTCAGCTTGACTCTGTCGGGAATCTTGGAGCTTTGCCGGGTGTGCCAGCGCGATCGGCGGGCATGCTCGGGCTTACCGAAGACCGTAGTTGTCGAGGTGTCAGTTGTCGCTCCGTCCCCGCTCCGGCGAGCAAGTCCCTTCTCTGGCCGCGCAGATCGCGCGGGCGAGCAACCCGGGCGGTACAACCGCGATGTGGATCAGAGACCGCGGTGCGGGCGGGGAGGCGATGGACTGTCGCCAGCTCGCCGTGGCGCTCGGATTGGAGGCGGTTCCGGCGACGAGGCCGGTCGTGGAACTCGCCGACCAGGCCCTTGTCCCGTCATCGGCGGAAGAACGCGTAGACGCGGTCCCACGAGGGGAAGTTCGTCGGCATCGTCCGCCAACTGATGCCGCCCGCGACCAGGTAGCGCACCCGCGTTGACCATCTGCCGGTGGCAGTAGCCCTCCGGCTGCCCGCCCCGGCCCTCCATCCATCCCGGGACGGGCAGCGCGTCGCGCACGACCGCACACTCCGCCTCGCTCATGTCGGACGGATACCGCGGCCGTCTGTGCGGACGGTCCCCGGCATTCCCGAACCGGTGAGCGAGACAGTCACACGTCAGGGAAGGCGAGTTGGACGACATCGGGCCTGACACGGAAGACTGCAACACCAGGGGCCTCCTGTTGCTCGGTTGGATTCGACACCCACGAGCTGTGCGGGAGGCCCCACTTTCATGCCGGGCCGGCCAGAAGATCACCCGGCCGAGTCGACAACCTCGAACTCACGCCCACCGAGATCGATAGAGCAACGGCCTCCAACGCGTCCCGAAATGGCCAACAACCATGTCCCATAGGTCTCACAGCCTGGAGCCTGGACAGACCCCACGCGTGCTGGCCAACAAGCGTGTCCGGTCACACCTGTCTCGTGGCCTACCTGGGCCTACCTGAGGGTGACCGTGCGCGGGCCCTTGAAGGGGCTCAGGGAGAGGAGGGTCTTCGGCGTTCGCAGGGCCTCGTGCTCGTCGAAGAGCGTGCGCACGGCGTTGACGGCAATGTCGTCGTAGGTCAGCAGGGCGACCTGGTCGTGGAGTCGGCGGAGCGGGGCGGCCAGGTGGGGGTGGCCGGCGTCGGGAGCGGGGCCCCAGAGGTCCCAGAGCAGGGGTTCCACCTTGTTGAGCATGGCGAGGTCGAGGCGGAGGGAGTGCGCGACGAACGGCTCGCCGTTCAGCGGTCCCTCGTCCGGCGGGTGGACGCCGAAGGCGGCCGGGTCGGCGGCGCCGGTGCGGATCGCCCGCCAGGCCGCGCCCGCGACCAGGAAGCGGTCGCGGGGGACGTCGAGCGGGTCGAAGTCCGCGTGGCAGGAGTCCAGGACCCTCGGGTCGGCCAGCTGAGGGTCGGCGAGCAGCCAGCCGCGTGCGTCGTTCCAGTACTCGGTCACGACGTGATCGCCGTGGAAGCCGTCCGGGCCGAGGTAATCGGCGTAGCCGTACCGCAGGCGGGCGGGGGTGCCGGTGTGGCGCA